>NZ_CADCWD010000014.1 GCF_902806315.1 uncultured Sphingosinicella sp. | reverse complement strand
TTCGCGGCTTATGACGCCGACGATGGCCAGCGCTGCGCGGTGCTCACCGGCAGCGAGCGGGCGTTCGCGGCCGGCGCGGACATCAAGGAGATGGCGGACCAGGGTTTCGCCAGCATGTATTCGTCCAACTTCTTCCAGGGCTGGGAGACGGTGACCGCGACGCGCAAGCCGTGGATCGCGGCGGTTGCGGGCTTTGCGCTCGGCGGCGGCTGCGAGGTGGCGATGATGGCCGACTTCATCATCGCCGCGGAAACGGCACAGTTCGGGCAGCCCGAGATCAAGCTCGGCGTGACGCCGGGCATGGGCGGATCGCAGCGGCTGACGCATGCGATCGGCAAGGCCAAGGCAATGGAGATGTGCCTGACCGGCCGGATGATGGGCGCCGAGGAAGCCGAACGTTCGGGACTGGTGGCGCGGGTGGTTCCGGCCGACCAGCTGCTGGACGAAGCGATGAAGACGGCGGAAACGATCGCCAGCATGGGTCCGCTTGCCGCGATCGCGACCAAGGAGATGGTCAATGCCGCTTACGAGATGACGCTCGCGCAGGGCATCGTCTTCGAGCGGCGGCTGTTCCACGGCCTGTTCGGGACCGAAGACCAGAAGGAAGGCATGGCCGCGTTCGTCGCGAAGCGTAAAGCCGAGTGGACGGGGCGATAATCACACCGACTTCGCTCGTCCCGAGCGAAGTCGAGGGGCGTTTCTCCGCTTCCGTGCCGACGCGCCTCGACTACGCTGGGCACGAGCGATGATTTAGAGGGTACGAAGCAATGGCACGCGTAGGTTTCATCGGACTGGGCAACATGGGCGGCGGCATGGCCGCGAACCTCGCCAAAGCGGGGCATGACGTGCGTGCGTTCGACCTGTCCGCCGAAGCGCTGCAGAGGGCGCAGGCGGCGGGGTGCAAGCCGGCGACCTCCGCGGCCGAGGCTGTTCAGGACGTGGAAGCCGTGGTGACGATGCTTCCCGCCGGTAAGCATGTGCGCGAGGTTTACGAGACCAGCGTGTTCGGCCAGGCGCCGACCGGCGCGATCCTCATGGATTGCTCCACAATCGACGTCGGCACCGCGCGCGAGGTGATCGCCAGTGCAGCGGGCCAGGGCTATGCAATGGTCGACGCGCCTGTCTCTGGCGGGATCGCGGCGGCCGAGGCGGGTACCCTCACCTTCATGGTCGGCGGCGAGAGCGAAGCCTTCGCGCGCGCCAATCCGTTCCTTCAGAACATGGGCAAAGCGGTGATCCACGCCGGCGGACCCGGCTCCGGCCAAGCGGCGAAGATCTGCAACAACATGCTCTTGGGCGCCTCGATGATCGCGACATGCGAGACGTTCGTGATGGCGCAGAAGCTTGGCCTAGACCCCCAGACCTTCTTCGACATCGCGAGCAAGGCGTCGGGCCAGAATTGGTCGATGACCAGCTACTGCCCGGTGCCCGGCGTGGGTCCCGAGACTCCGGCAGACCGCAATTACGACGGGGGGTTCGCAGCAGCGCTGATGCTCAAGGATCTGCGTCTCGCGATGGAAGCGGCGCAGAGCGTCGATGCCTATACGCCGATGGGCGCCAGCGCCGAGGAGCTCTACACCCGCTTTGCGGAGAAGCTCGGCGGCGCGGGCAAAGACTTTTCGGGTATTATCAAGATGCTCGACGATAGCTGGGTTGCCCAGTAGCCGCGCGCCGGCAGTCGTTGCCGTCGAAACGGATCGGCTCGGCGGCCGGGATTGGCTCTTGAAGCTTTCCGAACGGCCCGATGCGGCGGCGAAGGTCGGCAAGACACCGTTCCGCGGCGTTGCCATCCCATAGGTCGGGTCTGCGGCGCTCTCCCGACGTGGCGGCGAGCGCCAGGTCTAGCTCGAAGCCGAGCGTTTCCGCGCGGACGAGCCTGTTGGTTCCCTCATCGATCGTGATCGGGCGCTCGGTGTTCTCACGCAGCGTCAGGCAGGGAATGCCGAGATAGGTGGTTTCCTCCTGGATGCCGCCGCTGTCGGTGATCGCGGCCGCGGCGCCCGTTACCAGACTCATGAAGCGGATATAGGGGAGCGGCTCGATCAGCTTGACCCCTGCCCGCTGGAGCTTGCTCGCCAGCCCGTTCGCGCGCAGCCGCTGCGCGGTGCGCGGGTGGAGCGGGAAGACGAGCGGTAGCCGGAACTGCACCTCGATGAGCGCATCGACAAGCCGCGCGAGCTGCGCAGGATCGTCGACGTTCGAGGGGCGGTGCAGCGTGACGACCGCGTAGCGGCCCTGCTCCACGCCGAGTTCGCCCGCGACGTCCGCTGCCTCGATGGCCGGGCGAACGAGTTCGAAGCTGTCCAGCATGATGTTCCCGACGCGGCTGATACGCTCGGAAGCAATGCCCTCGGATAGAAGATTCGCGTCGGCGTCTGGCGACGGAGTCCAGAGCACGTCCGCGATCACGTCGGTGACGAGGCGGTTGATCTCCTCGGGCATGTCGCGGTCGCGGCTGCGAAGGCCCGCCTCGAGGTGGATCACCGGGAAGCGCAGCTTGGCGGCCACCATCGCGCAGGCCGCGGTCGAATTGACGTCGCCCACCACCACGAGCCAGTCGGGGCGGTCGGCTTCGGCGATCTTTTCATAGGCGATCATCACCCCGCCGGTCTGCTCTGCATGGCTGCCCGAGCCGACGCCGAGATGATGCCCGGGCTGGGGAAGCTTCAGATCGGCGAAGATCGCGTCCGACATGTTCGCGTCGTAATGCTGGCCGGTGTGGATCAGCACCGGATCGAAATCGGGCGCGGCCGCGAGCGCGTGCCAGAGCGGCGCGACTTTCATGAAATTGGGCCGTGCGGCGGCGATCAGATGGATGCGCTGGGTCATGAATGTGAGACTATCGAAAGAGGTTTAACATCCCGTCAGCGCCGATCGCCCCAGAGTCAATTCAGCTTGCTGAAATCATGACAATGATAAACGATTACGCTACGATAGCCGGCGTCCAACAAAGTCTCGCCGCCTGCGGCTCCCGTTCAGAGGAAATTAGATGAAAAGCTTGCGCTTGACCGTGTCCGCCCTCGCACTTGCCATTGCCGCGCCTGCCCTTGCCAGCGACGACCACCAGTGCATCGACGATGCCTGCACGATGCTGTCGCTGTTCGACCAGCCGGCGGTTTCCGGAGGAGCTCCGGCCTCGACCGAGGCGACCAAGATGGGGACTTGGGGCATCGACACCGCGGGCATGGACAAGACCGTCAAGCCGGGCGACGACTTCTTCGCCTACGTCAACGGAACCTGGGCCAAGAACACGCCCATTCCGGCCGATCGCTCCTCTTATGGTGGTTTTGCTGTGCTGCGGGACCTGTCCGAAGCGCGGACGCGCCAACTCGTCGAAGGCTATAAGGCCGGCAATCCGGCCAAGGACGGCGATCAGGCGAAAGTCTCGGCCATCTACCGCGGCTTCATGGACGAAGCGGCGATCGAGAAGCTCGACGCCAAGCCGATCCAGCCGAAGATCGCGGCCGTTCGCGCGGTGAAGAACAAGGACCAGATGGCGCGCCTGATGGGCGAAGCGCTGGGCGGCGGCTTCGGCGGCAGCTTCTTCGGCTCGTTCGTTAACGACGACAGCAAGAACCCGGACTATTATGTCCTCTACATGGGCCAGTCGGGCCTCGGCCTCTCCGACCGCGAGCTCTACCTGCAGGAGAAGTTCGCTCCGCAGAAGACGCGCTACCAGCAATATGTCGCGCAGATGCTCGGCATGGCCGGCTGGGCCAATGCGGACGCCGCCGCCGCCAAGGTGGTTGCGCTAGAGACCCAGATCGCCAACGCGCACTGGACCCGCGCGGAGAGCCGCAACCGCGACAAGACCTATAATCCCATGACGCAGGCGCAGCTCGCCAGCATGGCGCCAGGCTTCAATTGGGCTACCTTCATGAAAGCCGGTGGGATCTCCAAGGCCGAGAAGGTCGTGGTGTCGCAGAACACCGCTTTCCCGAAGCTCGCGCAAATCTTCGCGGCCACGGACCTTGAGACGCTGAAGGCCTGGCAGGCCTTCCACATCGCTGACGATGCGTCGCCGCTGCTTTCGAAGCGCTTCGTCGACGCCAATTTCGAGTTCCGGCAGAAGTTCCTGAACGGCCAGCCCGAGCAGCGCGACCGCTGGAAGCGCGGCATTGCGGTCGCCGAAGGTGCGATGGGCGAGGCGATCGGGCGCGATTACGTGAAGCTCTATTATCCGCCCGAATCCAAGGCGAAGATGGACAAGCTCGTCGCGGACCTTCGCGTCGCGATGAGGAAGCGCATTGAGGGCCTGCAGTGGATGAGCCCCGCGACCAAGGTCCAGGCGCTCGACAAGCTGCAGAGCTTCGGCCTCAAGATCGGCCATCCGGACGAGTGGCGCGACTATTCCGGGCTGGCGGTGCGCAACGGCGACTTGTTCGGCAATGTCGAGCGCGCCGCGAAGTTCGAATGGGACTTCCGCCGCAACCGGCTCGGCCAGAAGGTGGACGAAGCCGAGTGGGGCATGACGCCGCAGACGGTGAACGCTTACTACTCGCCCGTGAAGAACGAGATCGTGTTCCCGGCTGCGATCCTGCAGCCGCCCTTCTTCGATCCCGATGCCGACCCGGCCGTGAACTACGGCGCGATCGGCGGCGTGATCGGCCACGAGATCAGCCACGGCTTCGACGACCAGGGCCGCAAGTCCGACGGCCGCGGCATCCTGCGCGACTGGTGGACGGCCGAGGACGCGGCCAAGTTCGAGGCGCAGGCAACGAAGCTCGGCGCGCAGTATGAAGCCTATGACTTCCCGACCTTGCCGGACATGCACATTAACGGCCGTGTCGCGATGGGCGAGAATATCGGCGACCTTGGCGGCGTGCTGCTGGGCCTAGAGGCCTATCGCACCTCGCTGGCCGGCAAGCCCGCGCCGGTGATCGACGGCTTTACCGGCGAGCAGCGCCTGTTCATGGGCTGGGCGCAGGTGTGGCGCACCTTGTGGCGGGACGATGCGCTGCGGCAGCAGATCATCAACGGCCCGCACTCGCCCGGTCAGATCCGCGCCTTTGCGCCGCTTCGGAACGTGGATGCCTGGTACGAGGCGTTCAACGTGAAGCCGGGCGACAAGAACTATGTCGCGCCCGAGGACCGGGTTCGTATCTGGTAACGACCTCCCTCTCCCCCGCGGGGAGAGGGGTTAAGTTGAACGTGCCCGCAGGTCCGCCACGCAGCGCGCGGCGGTCTTGCCGTCCCACAGATCCGGCTTGCGGCGCGTCTTGGCGGGTTCGCTCAAGGCGCGCTCCAGCTCGGACGCGAGCGTCTCCGGCTTGACGAGGCGGTTCGTGCCCTCGCTGATCGTGATTGGGCGCTCGGTATTCTCGCGCAGCGTCAGGCAGGGGATGCCGAGATAGGTCGCCTCCTCCTGGATGCCGCCGCTGTCCGTGATCGCGGCGGCGGCTCCGGTGACGAGGCTCATGAAGCGGACATACGGGAGCGGGTCGACGAGCTTGACGCCGGTCAGGCGGAGCACCTCGTGCAGGCCGCTCGCCTTGAGGCGCTGAGCCGTCCGGGGATGAAGCGG
>NZ_CADCWD010000013.1:538-30379 GCF_902806315.1 uncultured Sphingosinicella sp. | reverse complement strand
GGACGCCGTGTGCCTGATCGAAACGGGCGCGCATGTGCCGGAAATTTTGGTGGACCAGGGGGAGGCCGACACGTTCCTGGAGCGTGAGCTCAAGCCCGATCTCCTGCGCGCTGCCTGCCGTGACGCGGGCATCGACCTCACGCTGCGCATGCAGCCGGGCTACGACCACAGCTATTTCTTCATTTCGACTTTCATGGAAGATCATCTGCGCTGGCACGCCGAGCGGCTGCGCGGCTGACGTCGAAGCGCCGTTTTTGAGCGGCGCGACTCAGCGTCTCGCGTTCTGGTCGGCGAGATACTCGCTCGCGCCCTCCGCGAGCTCGCAATGCTGCTTGGTCTGCTCGCAGCTGCGCCTCAGCGCCTCAAGGGTCGCACGCTGTTGCTCGAGCACGTAGGGATCTACCAGGACCTTGGCCGAATAAGGGTTCCTGGCCTTCAATTTTCCCGCCGACGCGCTTGAAGCGGACGCGGCTCGCGCGGCCTTGTTGTCCCGAAGAGTGTCGGCAGCGGGAGCACAGGCGGTGAGAGAGATCGCCGCAGCCGCGACAGAAAGAAGCGCGACCCGCGCCTCTGCGATCCGAGATTGGAGAAGTGCCACTTCGACCCCTTAGATGATCGGGTGCCGTTCCCAATTGGGCGCGTCGGCGCGCTTGGTAAGGCCGCCGTGCAGCCGCCGGATCACGTTGCTGCCCGTGTTCACGAACAGGAATGGAAAGATGCCGTGAACGATGCAGGCGAGCCCGGCGCCGATCATCTTGAAGCCGAAGCCGCTCGCATGGACGAGATGCTCGCCATAAGCCTCGCCGATCTCGCGGGGATGCTTGGTGAAAGGATTGTCCGCCATTGCCCGCCGTTCCGAAACTGAATAGCCGATCCCTCTCTCTACCACCTGGCCTTTGAAGGGAAGCCCCCGGACATGTTCGATCGCTTTCCCGAGCCCGCGGCGGACGCCCTCCATGCGGTGATGGCCCGCTTCCGAGCTGACCCGAGACCGCACAAGATCGATCTGGGTGTGGGAGTCTATCGGGACGAGACGGGCGCCTCGCCGATCATGGCCGCGGTGCGCGAGGCCGAGCTGTGGCTGGCGCAAAGCGGCGATACCAAAGCCTATCAGGCGCTTGCGGGCGACCACGCGTTCGTCGACGCGATGAGCGCGCTTGTCTTCGGGAACGCCCATGCCGCCGTGGGGGAGGGGAGGCTTGCCGCGATTCAGGGGACCGGCGGCACGGGAGCGCTCCGCATCGCCATGGACCTTGCCACGATCGCGGCTCCCGGCGCCCGGCTGCACCTAGGCGTGCCGAGCTGGCCCAACCACCAGGCGCTGGCTGAGGCGTCCGGACTTGAGGTGGTCACTCATCCTTATGTGGACGTGGCGTCGCAGGCGATCGACTATGAGAGCATCGTGGCCGCAGCGGGAGGCGCTCGCGCGGGCGACCTCTTCATTCTTCACGGCCCCTGCCACAATCCGACCGGAGCGGACCTGAGCCGCGAGCAGCGCCTCGAACTGCTCGGGATGTTGGGTGAGCGCGGCGCGATCCCGCTGATCGACGCTGCTTATTACGGGCTGGGCGATGGTCTTGAGCAGGACCTCAAGGTCGTGCAGGAAATGGCCGCAGCGGCGCCGCGGGCCTTCATCGCCGTGGCCTGCTCCAAAAGCTTCGGCCTCTACCGCGAGCGCACCGGCATTCTTTTCGCCGTCGCGCAGAGTTCGGCCGAGCGCGATCGCGTGCAGGGACAGATGGAGAAGGCCAGCCGCACCCTTGTCTCAATGCCGCCCGCCCATGGCGCTGCCGCGGTGGCTCGGGTGCTGAGCGAGCCGAGCCTACGCTCTTCATGGGAGGAAGAGCTGGCCGAGATGCGCGCTCGCATGCTTGCCATCCGGGCCGAACTCGCCGCCTTGTCCAACCAGGCACCCATGCTCGCCGGCATTGAGCGCCAGCGCGGCATCTTCCGGATGCTGCCGTTGACGGCCGAGCAAACCGAAGGGCTTGGCCGGGACCATGCCATTCACATGCCCCAGTCCGGCCGCATCAATCTCGCAGGCTTGAAAAGTGGCGACGCGCCCCGCCTCGCGGACGCGCTCGCGGAGGTCACCGCCTAAAGCCTCCCCCTTGATGGGGGAGGTTGGTGGGGGTGGAGGTTGGACCAGGTTCCGACTGCGAGCTTTGCGTCCTTCCTCAGACGCCACCCCACCCCGACCCCTCCCCATCAAGGGGAGGGGCTAATTACGGCAGACCCGCACGTCCGTCCGCTCACCCGTCCTCGCGTCGCGCACCCACTCTACGGTGCAGCTCTGGACGGCATAGTCCGCATAGCTCTCATGCTCCTCCGCCTCGCCGGAAGGAACGGAGCTGCGATATTCGTAAGGGTAATCGCGGTCATAGTCGAAGAGCGCGCTGTTGTTGCTCACCTCGACGCCGCCGCCCCGCGCGAAATAGCCGTCGTCCCAGCTGACGAACCGCCCGGAGCGGCCGAAGTCGCTCGGCACGAAATAGACATAAGGGCGGTCATTGTAGCGGCGGCCACTGTCGAACTCGCTCCAAGGCTCGTCCGCCATCGCAGGGGCGGCGCCGAACGCCGCAGAGGCCGCCAAGAGTGCGCCGAAAAGCTTGAGCATGGGACACCTCGCAATTGATTGATCGCCTGCGAATTTATCATTGGCTTGGCGCAAAGTCCTGCTGGCAAGGATGTGCCCGATGCCAGTTCGGGACAGTTGCAAGCCGCGCAGGTCAGGGGCTAAGGGCCGGGTTGACGTAAACGTAAAGGAGCGGGTGCATGGCCGAGGCTTATATCGTCGAGGCGGTTCGCACCGCAGGCGGCAAGCGCGGCGGCGCTCTCAAGGATTGGCACCCGGCGGACATGGCCGCCGAAGTGCTCGATGCCCTCATCGAACGCTCCGGCATCGATCCGGCTTTGGTGGAAGACGTGATCATGGGCTGCGTCGGCCAGGCGGGCGAGCAGGCCTTCCACATCGGCCGCAACGCGGTGCTCGCGTCCAAGCTTCCGCAGTCGGTGCCGGCCGTGACGATCGACCGCCAGTGCGGCTCCTCGCAGCAGGCGCTGCAGTTCGCGGCGCAGGCGGTGATGAGCGGGACGCAGGACGTGGTGATCGCGAGCGGGGTCGAGTCGATGACGCGCGTGCCGATGGGCCTGCCGTTCACGCTGCCCATGCAGCACGGCATCGGCACGGGTCCTTTTTCCAAGCGCATCCAGGACCGCTTCGGCGTCCCCATGTTCAGCCAGTTCATCGGCGCCGAGATGATCACGGAGAAATACCAGTTTCGCAAAGAGCAGCTGGACGCCTTCGCACTCGACAGCCACCGCAAGGCCGCGCACGCGACGGAAGGCGCCGCCTTCGCCGACGAGATCGTCGCGCTTTCCGTGGTGGGTGAGGACGGCGAGACGCGCCTCCACGACCGCGACGAAGGGATACGCTTCGGCGCGACGCTGGAAGGCATCGCCTCGGTCAAGCTCCTGAAGGAAGGCGGCAAGATCAGCGCCGCCAACGCCTCGCAGATCTGCGACGGCGCCAGCGGCGTCCTGGTCGTTAGCGAGCGGGCCCTCAAGGAGCACGGCCTGACCCCGCTTGCCCGCATCGTGAACCTGACGGTCACCGCAGGCGATCCGGTGATCATGCTCGAGGAAGTGATCCCCGCCACCGCACGGGCGCTGCAGCGCTCGGGCATGAAGATCGACGAGATCGACCTTTACGAAGTGAACGAGGCCTTCGCGCCGGTGCCGCTCGCCTGGCTACGGGAAACCGGGGCCGATCCGGAGAGGCTCAACGTCAATGGCGGCGCCATCGCGCTCGGTCACCCGCTCGGCGCCTCGGGCACCAAGCTGATGGCCACTTTGGTCCACGCGCTGAAGGCGAGGGGCAAGCGCTACGGCCTCCAAACCATGTGCGAAGGCGGCGGCATCGCCAACGTGACGATCGTGGAAGCGCTCTGAGCAGACGTTAGCCCTCCGCCTTCCACCTCTTGCGTCGTGCGAGTTCCGCTTCGCTCGCCGCTTGCCCTTCGAAAGAGCCCACGGAAACAGGGCCAGCGGGCTCGTAGGCGGCGATGACCACTCCGGTGCTCGAAATCTTGCTCTCGGCCACACGAAATGCTCCGGAGGCGACGCCGGGTGCGAACAGCCTTTTGCCTTTGCCGAGCACCACCGGGAAGGTCATGATCACGATGCGGTCGAGCAGGGCTCGCTCGAGCAGGTCCGGATAAAGACCGCTGCTGCCCCAGATGAGCAGGTCCGGACCATCGCTCGCCTTCAGCCTCTCGACGCCGTCCACCCCATCGTGGACTGCGTGCGAATTGGCCCAGCTGAGCGACTCGGTAGAGGACGTGACCACATGCTTTGCCGTCCTGTTGTAGGCCTGAGCGATGGGGTCGTCATAATAGGGCCAGTGTGCGCTGAAGATCTCGTAGGTCTTGCGGCCGAGCAGCAGGTCGAACGGCCGGGCATGCAGCGCGTTCACGTTTTCGCCGGTGACCTCGTCCCAATGAGGCGCAACCCAGCCGCCGAACTCGAAGCCGGAAGTGGGGTCCTCCTCCGGCCCGCCGGGCGCCTGCATGACCCCGTCGAGCGAGACGAAGACGCCGGCGATGATCCTACGCATCGGCCGTTTCGCCCTCATAGGCGCGTTCGATCGCGGCGATGTCGATGCGCTTCATCTCCATCATCGCTTCCATCACGCGCTTCGCCTTGGCGGGATCGCTGTCGCCGAGGCGCTGGATCAGCACGCGCGGCACGATCTGCCAGGAGAGCCCGTAGCGGTCTTTGATCCAGCCGCATTGCTCGGCTTCAGGCACTGCGGACAAGGCGTCGGTGAGCCGGTCGGTCTCCGCCTGGTCGTCCGTGAAGATCTGGAAGGACACGGCTTCGTTGAATTTGAAATGCGGCCCGCCATTCAGGCCAACGAACTCTTGGCCGGCGAAAGTGAACTCCACCGTCAGCGCGTCGCCCGCCTTGCCGCTCGGATAGTCGGCGGCTGCACGATGGACGCCGTCAACGCGGCTATCTGGCAGCAGCGATGTGTAGAAATTGGCGGCTTCTTCGGCCTGTCCGTCGAACCACAGGCACGGCTTGATCTTGGTAGGCATGACTTGCCCTTCCCTTCGTTGGGGTTTCTGATCGTTGGAAGAATGGCCCCTCTCCAAGAGGGGACGGGGGCCGCTTATTCGGCGGCCTTGAGCTCGCGTCCCGCCCCGGCGCTCTCACCCTCCGCGGCGCTGTCGAGGATGATGTCGAACCCGCCCCAGAACATCCGCTTGCCGTCGAACGGCGTATTGTCGGGGTCGGGCTGCATGGCGGGATCGTCCATCATCTTGGCCCAGGCCGCGTCGCGGGTCGCCTTGTCCGGCCACTCGAGCCAGGAGAAGACGACATTCTCGTCTTCCTTGGCCTGCACTGCGCGGCGGAAGTCGGTGACCTTGCCGTCCCGAACGTCGTCGCCCCAGCCTTCGACAAGGCGCAGCGAGCCATATTTGGCGAAGGTGCCGCCCGCCTTCTCCGCCATGGCGAGATAGTCCTCGCGTCTCGCGTGCGGGACCGGCAGCACGAAGCCGTCGACATAGGGGCCGCGTCCCGATCCCTGGTCCAGCAGCGGCGCGAAACCGCCATAGACCATTCGCTTGCCGTCGAAGGGCATGTTCGCGCCCATCTTCTCCATGCGCGGATCGCTCATCATCTTCGCGCTCGCCGCGTCGCGGGCCTCGCGGGATGAATATTCGAACCAGGAGAAGACGACGTCCTCGTCCTCCTTGGCCTGCACGGCTTTGCGGAAGTCGGTGACCTTGCCGTCCGGCACGTCGCTCGCCCAAGCCTCGACATGGCGGGAGCCGCCGAACTCCTTGAACAAAGGCATGAAATCGGCGGCGTGGCGCCGATATTCCTCCCGGTTCGCCTTGGGCACCGCGACGATGAATCCTTCGACATAGGTCATGGCTTCTCTCCTCCTGGTTGTCGTTCTTCAGGCTGCGACGGCCGTGCGCGCCTCCGCTTCGGCGATTTCCGCGAGCTGCGCCGCGCACATCGACCAGCCTTGTTCGAAGCCCATTTCCTGGTGCTTCTTCAGCGCTTCAGGGTCCCAATGGCGGACGCGTGCGGTGTAGCGGGTGCCGGACCCTTCCGGCTCGAAGCTGACCGCCGCCACCATCGCGAAGTCGCAGCCTTCGTTGCTGAGCGCCTGCGGCTCCCAGCCGGGCTTGAAGGCGTTGGTCCAGACGATCCGTTCGCCGGGCACCACCTCGAGGAACACACCCTCGCCGCCGTCCGTCTGCCCTTCGGGGCTGCGCATTTCGGTATACATGCGCCCGCCGGTGCGCAGGTCCCACTGGACTGCAGGCGTGGTCCAGGGCTTGGGCACCCACCAATCCGCCGTGCGCTCGGTATAGGCGCGGTAGACGGCCTGAGGCGGTGCATCGATGTAGCGGGTGATTGAAAGTTCGTGATCCTGGTGGGTCATTTTCTGTCTCCGTTGATTCAGTTTCGAGGTCCGACGATCCCGAACATCACGCCCTGCGGATCGCTCGCGACGACGGCATATTCGCCGCCGGGTATCTCCATCGGACCGGCATGGATGGTGCCGCCGTTCGCGCTGATCTTGGCCGCCGCGGTATCGATCTCGGGCACGCCGAAGTAAAAGGACCACATCGGCCGCCCGTCCCCCTGTGTCCTCATCACCGCGCCGATCATCTCGCCGCCATGATTGATGAACTGATAGTCGCCCATCTCACCCATCGGCATGGCGTCGCCTTTTTCCCAGCCGAAGTGGCTGGTGTAGAAGGAGAGGCCCGCGGCCGGATCGCTCGTCGTCAGCTCGTTCCAGCGGCAATGGCCTGCGTCGGTGACGGAGAAGGACGCGCTTGTTCCTTCACTTGCTCCCCGCATCACGTAGAAGGGCACGCCCTGGGGATCCGCGACCATGGCGATCCGGCCGACCCCTGGCAGGTCCATGGCGGGCATGTGGATGGTGCCGCCCGCAGACGTGATCGCCTCGACCGCTGCATCGACATCGTCCACGCCGATATAGCCGAGCCAGAGCGGTCGCATCCCATCGGGGACGCCTTGCGGCATAGTCATGTGTCCTGCGACGTCACTGCCGCCCGTCGAAAAGAGCCGGTAATCCACGCCCGGCACACCGGCGCCCCGGGAGGACCAGCCGATCACCTCGCCGTAAAAGGCGGACGCCGCCTCGGCATCGGTGGTGAGCAGCTCGTACCAGATGAAGCTTCCGTGCATGTTTGGTCTCCTATGGATGGCCTGCGGCGTACGATACTTGTAATCTGCATGTATCGACGCGCCGCAAGACAGCTGTCCGCTCAAGCGTCTTCGAAAGCGCTCGCGCCCTGTTCGGCGGCCGCTGCGTCCATCCACATCGGTTCCCAAATGTGGCCGTCGGGATCCTCAAAGGAGCGGCTGTACATCATACCCATGTCCTGCGCGGGCCGGGTCTCCCGCCCGCCGGCCGCGATCGCCTGTTCCGTAATCGCGTCGACCGCCTCACGGCTGTCGCGGGAGATGCAAAGCAGCACCTCGCAGGTCTCGCGGGCGTCGGCGATCTTCTTGTCGGTGAACCCCTGGAAGAAGGGGTGAGTGAGCAGCATCACGAAGATGGTGTCCGAAAACACCATGCACGCCGCCTGGTCGTTGGTGAACTTGGGCTCGTTCACCGCGCCGACCGCTTCATAGAAGGCTTTGGCCTTCGGAAGGTCGGCGACCGGCAGGTTCACGAAGATCATCTGAGCCATCTTTTCTCTCCTTTATCCGAATCGCTGTTTGACCTTGATGCCGCTCCGAGTTATGAAAAGCAACCATGGAGTTACAAAAACTAACCAATCCAGGACCAGCCGTCGCGAAACGGCGTTACGATGACGCCTGCGGCACCGCTCATGGGCTTGAACTGATTGGCGAGCGTTGGGCCCTGCTGGTGATGCGCGAGCTGATGCTCGGACCCAAGCGCTTTAGCGACCTGCGCGCTGATCTGCCGGGCATCAGTGCCAATGTGCTGACGCAGCGGCTGGAGGGGCTGGAGGGGAATGGCCTCTTGAAGCGCCGCAAGCTGCCGCCCCCGGCCAATGCGCAGGTCTATGAGCTTACCCCCTGGGGTTATGAGGCGGAGCCGATCGTGCAGACGCTCGGCCGCTGGGCGGCGCGCTCGCCCGCGCACGACCCGACGCTTCCGATCAGCGCGACCTCGATCATGCTGAGCTTTCGAACGATGTACAATGCGGAGCGGGCAAGGGCGCTTGGCGCAACGATCGGCTTCCGCTTGGTCGACGACGCCTTCATCGCCACGGCCGAGGCGGGCGAGCTGAAGGTGGTGCGCGGCGACCCAGCCGAGGCGGAGGCGATCTTCGTGGGGGAGCCGACCGTGCTCGCCGGCGCAGTCTACGGCAAGGTGCCGCTCAACGACCTCGCCGCGGCTGGCGCGCTGAAGGTGGAGGGCGACCGCGCCGCCGCCGAACGCTTCATTTCCATCTTCGAGCTGCCGCCTAAAGCCGTGATCTAGCGCCGCGGCCGAAGCCGCGACAGCAAACCCGGCCGGGCGGTGCGCGGATCGAACAGCTCGTTGGGTGCCTCCGGATCGAGCAGCTGCGCCTTGGCCAGTGCTTCCTCGGTCGCGTTCGGCGGCTCGGGCACGAAGGGCATGAGCGTGCGTCCCTTGCCACGCAGCGCCTCGATCGCGCCGATCAGCGACCGCTTTTTCTTGATAGCCTTCGCAATCTCGTCCCGCTCCACGTCGAGATGCTCGGCCAGGAGGTCGCAGCGCAGCCGCGCGATCGTCCGCTGAACGTCGCGGCGGTCTCGCCCGTCGATCATCAGGTCGCACTCGCTGTCGAGGCCCATCGAGCGGTTGTTGAGATTGGCCGAACCGATCCGGAACAGCTTGTCGTCTACGATCATGATCTTGGCATGGACGTAGATGTCGAGGCCCTGCTCCGTCACCGGCGTGTAGATCCGGAAGTGCCCGTGCCTGTCCTTCTCCTGGAGCGAGCGCATCAGCAGCGCCCGGGCGGGGCTCATCACTTCCTCGTCCAGCCAGCCTTCCGCCGTCTTGGGGTTGATGACCACGAACTCCGGCCCGTCCGGCTCCTCCAGCCGCTTGCAGATCGCCTCGGCAATCCTGCGGGAGGCGAAATATTGCGTCTCGAAATAGACGTGGTGCTTGGCACAGGCGATGAGGTCCAGGAACAAGGCCTCGATCTCGCGGACCTCGCTATTCTCCTCCTCATGACCCCGGGTGCGGGCGATGGCGATGTCGACATCGCGGAAAGTCGGCTCCAGCCCGTCCGGCCAGGGATCGCTGCCCGGCTCGGCATCGGGCAGCTTGCCGCTGCGCGTCGCCGACTCCCAACGCTTGCGCGCAAGCTCGCCCAGCGCCTTAGCGACCTCGCCGTCGACCGCCATGGTCGCATCGTGCCACGGCTCGTAGCTGCGGCGGGTGAAGGGCGATTTGCGTCCCGGTTCCTCGTCTTTGTGGTCTCTCGTGTCCCAGCGCTCGCCAGTGATGTCGATGCCGCCGCAAAAGGCGAGCGCGTCGTCCACCACCAGGATTTTCTGGTGATGGCTCGCATCCAGCGGATGGGTGCTGTCCCACTTGATCGTGATCTGCTTGTCCATCGACCAGCGCATCATCCGGAAGAAGGTGGTGCCGCGCCCCGGCACGCTGATCATCCCTTCGTCCCAGGCGAGAATGTAGATGTTGAGCTCGGGCCTGCGCCTGGCGATCCACGACAGCAAAGGTCCAAGCGCGAGCGGCGCTCCCGAGGGGCCCTTCTCCTCGTCCAGCCGCACCCGCGTATCGACGTCCCATCCGACAAGGAGGATTTGGGACCGCGCGTTCAGCATCGCCGCGCGCGCCGTGCGGAAATAATCGGCGGCATCCACGATCAGCGCTGCGCGGGCCGCCCGCTCCCGCCGCCAGCAATTGCGTCCCGGCGCGAGTAGGGGGTCTGGAGACGGAGGCTGATCGGGTTCGGCCACGCCTTGCGAACGCTCCACCCTGCACCGGGTTTCGCTTCCGTAATGGAATGCGCCGGCTCCCCTGCCACGCTCCGCTTGTCGATCGCGCTCTCTTGGCTCTAGGAGCCGTGCAGCCTGCTTAACGGAGAAGACCAACTCATGAAGCTCGATCAGTCCGTTGCCGCCATCGTCACCGGCGCCGCCTCCGGCCTCGGCGAAGCCACCGCCCGCGCCCTTGCCGCGCGCGGCGTCAAGGTCGCCGTGTTCGACCGCGACGCCGAGAAGGGCGAGCGCGTCGCCTCCGAGATCGGCGGCATCTTCGCGCAAGTGGACGTGACCTCGAACGAGGCTGTGGACGCCGGCTTTGCGAAGGCGCGCGAGGCGCACGGTCAGGAGCGCATCCTCGTCAACTGCGCTGGGGTCGCCAACGCCGCCAAGACGGTTGGCCGCGACAAGGCGACCGGGGAGGCGAAGCGCTACCCGATCCAGCAATTCGAGCTCGCCATCCAGATCAACCTCATCGGCAGCTTCCGCTGCCTCGCCGCCTCGGCTTTCGGCATGGTCGGCCTCGACCCGCTGGAGGACGGCGAGCGCGGCCTCGTCATCAACACGGCGTCGGTCGCAGCCCAGGACGGCCAGATCGGCCAGGCCGCCTACAGCGCATCCAAGGCCGGCGTCCTCGGCATGGCCTTACCCATCGCCCGCGACCTCATGAACGACGGCATCCGCGTCAACACCATCCTTCCCGGCGTGTTCGAGACGCCGATGGTCGCGATGATGCCCCAGAACGTGAAGGACGCATTGGGCGCCCAGGTGCCCTTCCCCAAGCGCCTCGGCCGCGCGGAGGAATATGCCAGGCTGGCCGTGTTCATGGCCGAGAACACGTACCTGAACGGTGAGTATGTGCGCCTCGACGGGGCGATAAGGATGGCGCCGCGCTGATCACTCGGGCACTCGGAGATGTCGACCCAGCCATTTGCCACCAGTTCGGCGAGCCGCTGCGGCGTTACCTCGACCGAGCTGTTGGGCGACCCCGCGGCCGGGTAGACGATGTCGAATTCCTTGAGCGACACGTCGCAATAGACGGGCAGCGGCGTGGCGAGGCCGAACGGGCAGACGCCGCCGACGGGGTGACCGGTAAGCGCCAGCGTCTCGTCGGGGCCAAGCATCCGCGGGCGGGTGCCGAAGCGGGCCTTGGTCTTGAGATTGTCCAGCCGCGCATCGCCTCGGGTGACGAGCAGGAACACCTCGCCGGCCCTTACCGCCAGGGTCTTGGCGATCCGCCCCGGCTCCACACCCAGCGCATCGGCGGCCTCATTGACCGTGGCGGTGCTCGCCTCGACCTCGATGATCGGCAAATCGGGCGCGCGCTCGGCGAGGTCGGCGCGGACGGATTCAAGGCTCACTTCGTCACTCCCCCGGGGGTCAGGTCGGTCAGCCCCTGGGGGCCGTCGTCGCATGAAGCTCGCTTAGCGAGGACCAGTGTCGCCTGCCAGCTTGACAGCGGCGGCTGCGTCGGGCGCTTAGTATCGCATGCCCGACCTTCGATCTCTCGGCACCAGCGGCCTTCTCACTCCGCCGTTGATCCTGGGCGGCAACGTCTTCGGCTGGACTGCGGACGAGGGCACGAGCTTCGACATCCTCGATGCATTCGTCGCCGGCGGCGGGACGATGATCGACACGGCGGACGTCTATTCCGCCTGGGCGCCAGGCCATCGCGGCGGTGAATCCGAGACGGTGATCGGCAACTGGCTGGCGAGGCGCGGTCGCCGCGACGATGTGCTGATCGCGACCAAGGTGGGCTTCATGGGCGGTCTCGGTGAGATGGTCATAGAGCGGGCAATCGAGGGCTCGCTCCGGCGTCTGCGCACGGATTATGTCGACCTCTATTACGCTCATAAGGACGATCCCGACACGCCGTTCGAGGAGACGCTGGAGGCGTTCGACCGGCTGGTGAGAGCGGGTAAGGTTCGCGCGCTCGGCGCGTCGCAGATCGAGGCGGAGCGGCTGTCGCTGGCGCTCGACACCAGCGCGGCGAGCGGCTGGACGCCTTACTCGGTGCTCCAGACCTGGTACAGCATCCTCGAGCGGCCGCGCTTCGAAAGCGCCCTTGCCGGCGTCGCCGGCGAGCGCGGCCTTGGCGTCGCCACCTTCTATAGCCTCGCCAACGGATACCTCACCGGCAAGTATCGCAGCCGTGCCGACCTGTCTAAGAGCATCCGGGGCGACCGCGTGGAGCCATATCTGGAGGGAAGGGGCCCAGCGGTCCTGGCGGCGATCGACGAGGTGGCCGAGGAGACCGGCGCCACGTGCGCGCAGGTGGCGCTCGCCTGGACCGCAGCCCAGCCCGGAGTCACGGCTCCGCTCGCAAGTGCCACCAGCCCTGCCCAACTCAAGGAGCTGCTCGGGAGCATGGAGCTTCGTCTGACGCCCGACCAGCTCGGGCGGCTCGACCGCGCATCCGCCTAGCCGCGGCCCTGCGCCCGGTCTATTCAGGCGATCATGGCAGGGGTGCTGGAGGGGATCAGGATCGTCGAGCTTGCGGGACTCGCGCCTGCACCGTTTGCCGCGATGATGCTTGCCGATCATGGCGCGGACGTGATCCGGATCGAGCGCGCCGGCCATCCGCATCCGATCCCGCCCGACAAGGACATCCTGCGGCGAGGCCGCGCCGAGATCCTGACGCTGGACCTCAAGGACCCGGCGGATGTCGCCCGGGTGCGGGAGCTTGCCCGAGGCGCGCACGGGCTGATCGAAGGGTTCCGGCCGGGCGTGATGGAGCGGCTGGGCCTCGGGCCCGACCTGCTGCTCCAAGACAATCCCCGGCTCGTCTATGGCCGCATGACCGGCTGGGGGCAGGAGGGGCCGCTCAGCGCAAGCGCCGGCCACGACATCAACTATATCGCGCTCGCCGGTAACCTGCACGGATATGGGAAAGCAGGGGAGAAGCCGGTGCCGCCCGTCAACGCCGTCGGCGATTTCGGCGGGGGCGGCATGCTGCTCGCCTTCGGCATGCTGGCGGGCATCCTTTCCGGCAACGGCCAGGTGATCGACTGCGCCATGGTGGATGGGGCGGCCCTCATCGCGGCGCAGACCTGGTCGCTGCTCGCAGCCAGCATGTGGAAGGACGAGCGCGGCGCGAACCTGCTCGACGGCGGCGCGCCCTTCTACGACAGCTATGAATGCGCGGACGGCAAGTGGGTCGCTGTGGGCGCGCTCGAGCCGCACTTCTTCGGCGTGCTGAAGGAGAAGCTCGGCCTCGCCTCGAGCCAGTTCGATCCTGGCCTCCGCGACGAAATCGCCGCCGCATTCCGGCACCATCCGCGCGATCATTGGTGCGCCTTGCTCGATGGCACGGATGCGTGCGTCGCGCCGATCCTGTCGATGGCGGAGGCGCCGCTCCATCCGCACATGGCGGCAAGGCGCACATTCGTCGAGGAAGGCGGCTTCTTCCAACCCGCACCCGCGCCTCGCTTTTCCACCCCTGTTCGTTCTTGCGAGGAGCGCAGCGACGAAGCAATCCAAACAGCGTTGGAGGAGGCGCAATCGCCGACTGGATTGCTTCGCTCCGCTCGCAATGACGAGAAAAACTGAGGCCGCAAGATGCTTGAGACCAGCCGCCGTACCTGCTTCACTGAGGACCACGAGCTGTTCCGCGACAGCGTCCGCAAATTCTTCGAACGCGAACTGACGCCCCACCTCGAACGCTGGGAAAAGGCGGAGATCGTCGACCGCGAGTTCTGGAACAAATGCGGCGAAGCGGGCCTGCTCTGCCCGACCGTGCCGGAGCAATATGGCGGGCTCGGCCTCGATTTCGGCTACAATGCCGTGATCGACGAGGAGCTTGCTTATGCGGGCTCCACGGCGGGCATCACGCTCCATTCCGACATCGTTGCCGATTACATCGTCGCCTATGGCAGCGAGGAGCAGAAAAGCCGCTGGCTGCCGCGCATGATCTCCGGCGAGACTCCGACCGCGATCGCGATGACCGAACCCGGCGCAGGCTCCGACCTGCAGGGCGTTCGAACCAGCGCGGTGAGGGACGGCGCCGATTACGTCATCAACGGTTCCAAGACCTACATCACCAACGGCCAGCATGCCGAGCTGACGATCGTGGTCGCCAAGACGGACCCGGGGCAGGGCGCGCGCGGCACCTCGCTGATCCTGGTCGAGGCGGACCGGCCCGGCTATGCGCGCGGCCGCAACCTCGACAAGATCGGGATGCACAGCCAGGACACGTCCGAGCTCTTCTTCAACGACGTCCGCGTGCCGCAGACCAACCTGCTCGGCGCCGAAGGAATGGGCTTCGCCTATCTCATGAACCAGCTCCCGCAGGAGCGGCTGTCGATCGCCTGCTCGGCGCAAGGCTGTGCGCAGCGCGCGTTCGACGAGGCGGTGAAGTTCACCAAGGATCGCAAGGCGTTCGGCAAGACGGTGTTCGAGTTCCAGAACACCAAATTCACGCTGGCCGACCTCGCCGCCAAGCTGCAGGTCGGCTGGGCGCATCTCGACTGGGCGATCCGGCGCCACATCGCCGGCGAGTTCACCGCCGCCGAAGCCTCGGCCGCTAAGCTCTGGCATACCGAGCTGCAATGGGAGGCGTGCGACGCCTCGCTCCAGCTTCACGGGGGTGCCGGATATATGAACGAATATCTGATCGCCCGCCTGTGGCGCGACGCCCGCGTCACCCGCATCTTCGGCGGTACCAACGAGATCATGAAGGAAGTGGTGAGCCGCTCGATCTGACCGGCAATCCGGGCGCGGAAGGTTCATAAAGTTCAGGCCAGAAGAGCCGAAAAACCGGGGCCGAACCTTTGACCGCATTGGAGCGCGTGGTTCGGCTGCGGCGCCTGGCCGGAACAGCTAAGGTCACAACTTGCACGCCTTACACGACATCCACATGGAACGCGGGGTGAGCACCTCGCCGACGGGCTCTTGATGCGGCGGCGGTGGGGTGAAGGGGGCGAGTCGGTCGAGCATCTGACGATCTTTGACGCACCATTTCCTTTTACCAGATCGGCACGGCGGCCCGCCGTGGCCGCCTCCAATCTGGTGGCTGACCTAGAGCGGCGACGAGTGCTCCCTCGCCTTCTTCTCCAAGGAAGCATCGATAATCAATATTGTTATTATCGGAAAACGATATACAGTGTCTGAGAGAGGCCTAGCTGCTGAGGCGAACGCAAGGATGAGGTGTCACGATGACCGTTTCCTACCCTGACGCCCTAGCCGCGTCCCGGACGCTGTTGCGAACGCTCGTCGTCCTGAACCTGCTGCTGGGCGTTCTGATCCTCGCGCTGCTGATCGCCGGCCTCATAGCCGAAAGCGCTGTGATGGGAGCGCTCGGCGTTCGCCGGCACGATGGCAGTGAGGCGATGATCCTCGGTATGCGCCTTATCATGGGGATCGGCATTGCCTCGGTCCCACTCGCTCATGTCGTGCTGACCCGGCTGCTGGCGATCGTCGATACTGTCCGCGCCGGGACGCCCTTTGTTGCAGGAAATGGCGCTCGGCTGCAGACGATCGCTTGGGCGCTGCTTGGGCTCGAATTGCTGCACCTCGCGGTCGGCGCCGTGGCCGCAGGCGCCTCGTCCAAGGCTCAAGCCCTCGACATGGACTGGAATCTCTCGGTGGCTGGTTGGCTGGCCGTTGTGCTGCTCTTCGTGCTGGCGCGCGTCTTCGATGAAGGTGCGCGAATGCGCGAGGACCTCGAGGGAACGGTCTGACCGTGCCGATCATCGTCAAGCTCGACGACCTGCTCCACGCACGCCGGATGACCCTGACCGAGCTTGCCGAGCGGATCGGAATCACGCTCGCCAACCTCTCGATCCTCAAGACCGGCAAGGCCCGCGCCGTTCGCTTCTCGACGCTCGAGGCAATCTGCGAGGTGCTTCAGTGCCAGCCCGGGGAGCTCATCCAGTTCGTGCCGACTGCCACCTCAGGGGCCGAGCCCGAACAATCCATCAAGGAAGAAAAGGGATCGCAATGACCGAAGTTTCCCTCGTTCGCCTCTATGTCCTGAGGGCCATGTACCTCCTCATCGTCGTCGGACTGGGGCTGACGATATGGCCCAATTTGATCGGCCAGCCTGAGGACTGGCCGTTGATGAACTCGGTCGTGAGCAGCCTGCTCGCGGGTCTTTCGGTGCTGGCTCTGCTGGGAATTCGCTACCCTTTGCAGATGATACCAGTGCTGCTGTTCGACCTGATCTGGAAGATGATCTGGCTGACCGCCGTCGCGCTGCCGCTCTGGTCGGCGGGCGAGATGGACGAGCGGACCGTGCAGACCGTGATCGACTGCCTGTTCGGCGTGATCCTAATCCCGCTCGTCCTCCCCTGGCGCTATGTGTTCGCGAGATATGGGCAGCAGCCGGGAGATCGCTGGCGGCCGGGGGCGCATGCGGACGAGGCGGTCGGAGGTTTGCGCTAGCCGCCGACTGGCGGTCAGACGTTCTTGCGCCTTTCGATCAGGGCATCGACCAGGCTCGGGTCTGCCAAGGTGGAGGTGTCGCCGAGCGCGCCGAAATCATTCTCCGCGATCTTGCGCAGGATGCGGCGCATGATCTTGCCCGAGCGCGTCTTCGGGAGCGCGGGGGTGAAGTGGATGAGGTCCGGGCTGGCGATCGGGCTGATTTCGGCGCGGACGTGCTGGCGAAGGTCCTGCTCCAGAGAGGGGCTGCCCTCCTCGCCGGCGATGAGGGTCACGTAGACGTAAATGCCCTGACCCTTGATGTCGTGCGAATAGCCGACGACTGCGGCTTCGGCGACGAGCGGGTGGCTGACGAGCGCGCTTTCGATCTCGGCAGTCCCGAGTCGGTGCCCGGAAACATTGAGGACGTCGTCGACCCGGCCAGTGATCCAATGATAGCCATCCTCGTCGCGCCGGCAGCCGTCTCCGGTGAAATATTTTCCTTTGTACGTGCTGAAATAGGTTTGCACGAAGCGCTCGTGATCGCCGTACACGGTGCGCATCTGACCCGGCCACGAGCGGGCGATGCAGAGATTGCCGGACGCGGCGCCGTCCAGCAGCTTACCCTCGGCGTCGACGAGCTGCGGCTCCACGCCGAAGAGAGGCACGCCGGCCGAGCCCGGCTTTGCGTCGTGCGCGCCGGGGAGGGTGGTGATCATGATGCCGCCGGTCTCGGTCTGCCACCATGTGTCGACCACCGGGCAGCGGCTGTCGCCCACAGTCTCCCAGTACCAGCGCCACGCCTCGGGATTAATCGGCTCGCCGACGGTGCCGAGCAGGCGGAGCGACGAGCGGCTGTAGCGCTTCACGGGCGCTTCGCCCTCGCGCATCAACGCGCGGATCGCGGTCGGGGCGGTGTAGAAGATGTTGACCTGGTGCCGGTCGATCACGTCCCAGAACCGACCGAAATCGGGATGGTTGGGCACCCCTTCGAACATCAGCGACGTCGCGCCGTTGGAGAGCGGGCCATAGACGATGTAGCTGTGGCCGGTGACCCAACCGACATCCGCGGTGCACCAGAAGATCTCGCCGGGCTTGTAGTCGAAGACCGCGTGAAAGGTGAGGTTGGTCCAGACCGCATAGCCGCCGGTCGTGTGGAGCACGCCCTTGGGCTTTCCCGTGGACCCGGACGTGTAAAGGATGAAGAGCGGATCCTCGGCGTTCATGGGCTCGGGCGGGCAATCGCCCTCGATCCCGGTCATCTCGTGATACCAATGGTCGCGGCCTGCTTCCCAGCCGATCTCGTTGCCGAGGTGGCGGATGGTGAGCACGGCCGAAACGTCGGTGCGCTTGGCGAGCGCCGCATCGACATTGGCCTTGAGCGGAACGAGGCGGCCGCCGCGCATGCCGCCGTCGGCGGTGATCACGAAGCGGCTTTCGCAATCCTGGATGCGGCCGTGCAGCGCCTCGGGCGAGAAGCCGCCGAACACGACCGAGTGGACGGCGCCGATCCGGGCGCAGGCGAGCATTGCCACCGCCGCCTCGATGATCATCGGCAGGTAGAGAGTGACGCGGTCGCCCTTGCGGACGCCGAGCGCCTTCAGCGCGTTGGCCATCCGGCACACTTCTGCGTGCAGCTCGGCATAGGTGAGCCGCCGCGTCACGCCGGGCTCGTCCGCTTCCCAGATCAGCGCGGTGTCCTGGCCATGGTCGGGGAGGTGGCGGTCGACGCAATTGTGGCAGAGATTGAGGATGCCGTCCTCGAACCAGCTTATGTCGACCGGATCGAACGACCAGTTCGCGATCCGCGTCGGCGGCTTCACCCAGTCGATGCGCCTGGCCTGCTCGGCCCAGAAGCCGTCCGGATCCTGCAGTGAGCGGCGGTAGAGCGCGGCATAATCCGCCGCGCCGAAATGGGCGTCGCTTGCCGCCTGCTCAGTAGGAGGAACCCGGTCGATCATGCTGCCACTCCGATGATTCCCAAGGATCGATAAACATTGGGAAAGGCGGAGGCCAGCCGCCGCGGCGCGGCCTCACAATCTGATGGAGATCAGCTTCTTCTTCCGGAACTTGCCGGGGAAATAGAGCATTTAGCCGTAACGATCTCGCGACGCCCCGCGCCTGTTCCAGCTTTCCGTCCGCCCTGGGGCTGTCCACCGAAAGGAAATGCGATGCTGTTTGGCAGCAAGACAGACGAAGCGACCCGGCTTCTGACCCAGCCCATGCAGGTGCTGGAGAAGGGTGTCTATCATGGCCCGCATTATTACAGCCACACGCCGATGGTCCGGATCATGCTGGACCTCGGGCGGATGGAGGATTGGCCGTCCGACCGGATCCCGGGCTTCGTCGATGCGCTGATCGAGATGCTTCCCGGTCTGGACCGGCACGGCTGCTCGCTCAAGAAGCGCGGCGGCTTCATAAGCCGGCTGCGGGACGGCACCTGGATCGGGCATGTCACGGAGCATGTCGCGATCGAGCTTCAGACGATGGCGGGGCACCGGGTAACGCGCGGCAAGACGCGGTCCGTGAAGGGGAAGCCCGGCGTCTACAATGTCATGTTCGCCTATCGCGAGGACGAGGTGGGGCTGCTTGCCGGGCGGGCGGCGCTGGAGCTGGTCAACTCGCTGCTGCCGCCGGATCTGCAGGGCGTGAAGGGGCTCGATCGCATTTACGAGATTGGCGGCACCTTCGATCTCGAAGAGCGGCTCGACGCCTTGAGGCGGCGGGTGCGGCGCACTTCCTACGGGCCTACCACCCAGTCGCTGATCGACGAGGCGAAGCGGCGCGGGATACCCGTGATGCGGCTCGGCGAGGGCAGCCTGGTTCAGCTCGGCCACGGCAAATACCAGCAGCGCATTCGCGCCAGCATCAGCGGGCAGACCTCGCAGCTTGCTGTGGACGCGGCGGGAGACAAGAATTTCACTAAGAAGCTGCTCGGCGACAGCGGCATTCCTGTGCCGAAAGGTGTGGTGGTGCGCTCGGTCGATGATGCGGTGCGCGAGGCGAAGCGGCTGCGCTATCCGCTGGTCACCAAGCCGGTCGACGGCAATCACGGGCGCGGCGTGACGATCGGCATCAAGGACGAGGAGGGCCTACGCTTCGGCTTCGCGGAGGCGCAGCGCGAGGCCAAGGGCGGTCGCAGCGTGATCGTCGAGGAGTATTTCCAGGGCAACGACCACCGCATCCTGGTGGTGGACGGGAAGCTGGTTGCGGTGGCCGAGCGCGTGCCCGCGCATGTCGTCGGCGACGGAGTGCATACGATCGCGCAGCTTATCGCGGAGGTGAACAAGGACCCGCGGCGCGGGGAGGGCCATGAGAATGTGATGACGCGCATCAAGATCGATGCGCACATGACCGAGTATCTCGCGCGCACGGGCCTCACCGTCGAGAGCGTGCCCGAGCCCGGCGAGGTCGTGTATCTGCGGACCACCGCCAACCTTTCGACCGGCGGCACCGCCGTCGACCGCACCAACCAGATCCATTTCGATAATGCCGAGATTGCGCGCCGCGCCGCAATGGTCATCGGCCTCGACATAGCCGGCATCGACTTCATCGCTCCGGACATTTCCAAGTCGGTGCGCGAGACCGGCGGCGGGATCATCGAGGTCAATGCGGCGCCGGGTTTCCGCATGCACATCGATCCCTCGGAAGGCGCGCCGCGGGATGTGGCGCGGCCGGTCATCGACATGCTGTTCCCGCGCGGCAGCCGGGCGCGGGTGCCGATCATCGCGATCACCGGGACCAACGGGAAATCGACCACCGGCCGGATGGTGAAGCATGTGCTTCGCTACACCGGCTGCAATGTCGGGCTCACATCGACCAGCGGCGTCTACGTCAACGACATCCTGATTTCGGAAGGCGACGCCACCGGCCCCCGCAGCGCCCGCATGGTGCTGCGCGATCCGATGGTGGAAGTCGCCGTGCTGGAGACCGCGCGAGGAGGGCTGCTACGTGAGGGGCTCGCCTTCGAGCAGGCGGATATCGGCACGGTGCTCAACGTCGCGCCCGACCATCTCGGCCTGAAGGGCATCGAGACGGTCGAGGACCTTGCCGAGGTCAAGTCGCTGATCATCGAAACGGTGCGCCGCGACGGCACTTCAGTGCTGAACGCCGACGATCCCTTGACCGTTAAAATGGCCCGGCGCGCGCGCGGGCGCGTCGTGTGGTTCTCGATGAAGGGCGGGACGGACATGCCCGCATTCCTGCGCCACCATATCGAGGATGGCGGCATGGCCGTGATCCGCGAGCCCGGCGAGGAGGGCGGAGTGATCGTCAATTATGATCGCGGTCTTCGCGAGGGCGTGATGAAGGCGGGCGACATCCCGGCGACTTTGCACGGAATGGCCGGCTTCAACATCGCCAACGCGCTCGCCACCGTCGCGATCTGCATCGCGCATGGCGTGCCCATCCTGACCATCCGAAGCGCTTTGACCTCGTTCCAGTCCTCGTTCGAGCAGAATCCGGGGCGGCTCAACGTCCACGACGCGCACGGCTTCCGCGTGATCCTCGACTATGCGCACAATGTGGCTGGCCTCGAGGCGTTGGGCGAGGTCGTGAACGGCCTCCGCCATCGCTACAAGCACAGCATCGGGCTCCTCTCCATTCCGGGCGACCGGCGCGACGAGGATATTCTGGGCCTGGGGCGGCTTGCCGGGGCCATTTTCGACGAGCTCTATTTCCGCGAAGATCCGGGCGGACGTGGTCGGCCGAGGGGGGAGGTGCTGAAGCTGCTCGAGCAGGGCGCGATCGAAGGCGGCGCTTCGCCGGACCGCGTCCACCTCATCCAGAGCGAGGCTGCCGCGACGACTGCGGCGCTGATGGCGGCGAAAACCGGGGATCTCGTCGTCATCACTCCGACCGATGTCACGGGCACCTGGCATCAGATCACCAGCTTCCAAAAGGTGGAATCCGCGACCAGCAGCCGCCCCAGCAATCTGATTGCAGCCGAATAAGTGGCGGATCAGTTGAAGCCGCGGGGCACGCTGATCATCATCGGCGGCCATGAAGATCGCGACCCGAAGAGCGACCGCAAGATCCTGCGCGAGGTGGCCCGGCGGGTGCGGGGCGGCAAGCTCGTGCTTGCAACGGTCGCGAGCCATCGCCCCGAAGGCTATTATACCGATTACGAGAAGGCCTTCGCCGACCTTGAGCTTGGCGAGTTGGTCGAGCTTTACGTAGAGAATCGCAGCGAGGCCGGGGATCGGGAGAAGCTGGCGGTGATCGACGATGCCGCGGCGATCTTCTTCTCAGGCGGAGACCAGCTGCGCATCACCAGCCAGATCGGCGACACCGGCATCGAGGCCAAGGTCCGGCGTCTCTTCGAACGGGGCGGCATCATCGCCGGGACTTCCGCCGGCGCGGCGGCGATGAGCGAGACGATGCTGGTGAAGGGCACGAGCGGCGAAACCCATCGCATCGGCGACCTGCACATGGCGCCGGGGCTCGGCCTCATCCGCGACGTGATCATCGACCAGCATTTCGCCGAGCGCGGCCGGTTCGGCCGGCTGCTGGGCGCGGTGGCGCACAATCCGCGCGTGCTCGGCATCGGCATCGACGAGGACACGGCCGCCGTGGTCGAGGGCGATGAATTCTACGTGATCGGCAGCGGCGCGGTTTACGTAGTGGACGGGGAGCATGTCACCCACTCCAACCTCGCCGAAGCGCGGCCGGAGCGGGTGCTCTCGATGCACGACGTGCGCGTGCATGTGCTCGGCACCGGAGATCGGTTCGATCTGAAGAGCCGGAAGCCGACGCCGCGCAGATCGGCGGACTGAAGCCCTCTCCCCAGCGGGGGAGAGGGGCTTCAGGTTAGAAGAGCGGGTGGCTGGCGAGCTGGCTCTCGTCCGCGCCGAGGACGATATCGACCAGCGTAAGGTCGTTCACCCCGAGCAGGATCGCCGTGCCGCCGCCCTTTGTAAAGGCGAGGGTGAGGTCGGCGATGCCGTCGCCGTTGACGTCGCCGACCTTTGCGCCGGCAAGGCCGATGCCGTCATCAAGCAGGATGCGATCGCTCGCCACTTCGAAGTCGAGGATCGTGTCCTTGCCGCCGCCGCGGGCGAAGAAGAAGCTGTCCTTCCCGGCGCCCCCAGTGAGGTAGTCGTCTCCGTTGCCGCCGGCGAGCGTGTCGTGGCCGTCGCCGCCGAACAGGCTGTCGACGCCGTTATTGCCGAACAGGCGATCGTGGCCGCCCAGGCCCTGCAGCACGTCGTTGCCGTTGCCGCCGAAGAGCGAATCCTCCCCGCCGGTGCCGAACAGATTGTCGTGCCCGTTGCCCCCATTGAGACTGACGCCGTCGGCGATGCCGGTGACGGTCACTTCCACGGTGGCCGTGCTGGTGAGGCCCTTGGAATCGGTCACGGTGTAGGTGAAGCGGTCGACAACGCTCTGGCCGGGGGCCAGCGCGTCGAACGCGTCCGCATCGGCGACGTAGCGCACCGTCTGACTGGCCGCGTCGAAGATCAGGCTGCCGAGCGCTCCCTTGCCGTCCACCGAATGGATGACGAGGCTGTCGCCCGCATCCGGATCGCTGTCGTTGCCGAGCAGCAGGCTCCAGAGATTGTCGCTGGTCGCATCCTCGTCCACCGCGACGGCATCGCCGCGAGCCACGGGGGCCTCGTTCAGATCGTTGACGCTGATCGTCAGCTTCCGCGAAACCTTTTCGCCATCCGGGTCGGTGGCGACAACCTCGACCTGGTAGCTCGACCGAGTTTCGAAATCGAGCGCGGCGGTCGTGGTGAGCCGCCCGGTGACGGCGTCGATGTCGAACAGGCCGTCGGCATCGTGGCTGAGCGAATATTCGAGAACATCCTCGTCGATGTCGCTGGCGCTGACGGTGCCGACCACGGTGCCGGCCGGAGCATTCTCGTCCACCGCCGCATCGTCGATGACGATATCGGTTGGGGCCTCGTTCGGCGCTTCGATGAAGAAGCGGCCGAGCGTCGGGTCATGGTCGGTGGCGCGGAACACGCCCTCCGGCAGCTCGGCGTTGATGTGGACTGCATCGAACTGCGCGCCGGAAAGGAGACCGCCGCTGACCAGGAAATTGTCCAGCGCCTGAAGGTTGCCGTCGAACAGATACGAGTAGCGCTCCTCTTCCGGCAGCAGCCTGTGGAGGTTGGTGAGCACCCCGCCCTCGAGTTGCGTCACATTGTCCTCGAACCAGAAGCCGTTGAAGTCGCCGAGCACGCCGAGATTCAGGGACGGATCGGTGGCAAGCGCATTCGTGACGTAAGCATCGACCGCGGCGCCCTGCGCGGCGCGGGCAGAGTCTCCCGCATCGGCCGGCGGCTGGGTCGAGCCCCAGAGCGGATCGCTGCCGCCGCGTGAGGTAAAGTGGACGTTGACGAGGCGCACGGTCTCGCCGTTGAACAGGAAGTCGGCGACCAATGGCTTGCGGGTGCCGTTGAAGGCAGGATCCTGGATGATCGCCGCGCTGCCGACTATGTAGGACACGCGCTCCGGATTGTAGAAATAGCCGTTGCGGATGTTGCCGCCCGGCTCGCCGCCCGAGCTGTTCGGCGCCGGAGCGATCTCGACGTAGACGTAGGTCGGGCCGCCCGCCGCTTCGATGGCGTCGATCAGCATCTGCGCCGTTGCCTGGCCGGACATGTCGGTGCCGTTACCGGCGCCGTCCGCATCCTGGATTTCCTGTACCGCGATGATGTCCGGCGCCTTGAGGCTGTAGACGATGTTCTGCGCAAGCAGGTCGAACTTGGCTGCGCTGTCGGTCGGATCGAGGTTCTCGACGTTGAAGCTGGCGATGGTGAGGTGGTTGCGGTCGCCTGCGAGGGTGGTGGTCTCGCGGCTGACGGTCACGTCGGCGGTGACGGCCACCGCCTCAGTCACCAGCACTTCATAGCTGTTGAAGCTGTAGGAGACGACGCCCGTCACGTTGCTGAGGCGGTCGCCTTGGCTGTGAGCGGGATTGTAGCCGGCGAACAGGTCGGAGTCGGCGTCGATCTGGATCTTCTCGGGATTGTAATCGCCTTCCGAGATCGTGATGCCACCGCGGGAATTGACCCCGGTGGCACCCGCGCCGCCGGAGGCAACGACGAAGGTCTCACCAAAGTCGCTGGTGTTGGCGACGACGAGCGGCGCCTCGATGGTGACGCGCATGCCTTCCAGCGACTCGTAGAAGTCGATGCCGTCATTCTGCGGGTCGAAGGTGGCGAAGCCGTCATCGTCGATCGTTTCGGTCGGCGGCAGCACGCCGCCGGTGCCGATCAGCACCGCCGCCGGAAGGGCGTTGCCGCTGGAGATGACGGTCGTGGCCGTGGCGTTCAGCTGGGTGATGGTGAGGCTGGTCGCATTACCGCCGGGCAGGAACTCGGAGACCTTGCCGGAGACCTGGACGGCGTCGCCGATCGCAACCTTCGGCGCTGCGCCCGTGAAGACGAACAAGGCGTCGGAGGTGGCGCGATTGCCGTCGCCCTTCGGGTCCTGAAGGTAGAATCCGTTGCTGTCGACCGCGGTCACGATGCCGGACGTGACGACCGGCTGCCCAACATATTCGGAGGTGTGGCGCGCGCCCTGGATCTCGTAGGTCGCGAGCGTGATCGGGTCGTCATTGACGATGGTGCCGACCGCCGTGCCGTCCATGATCGAGATGTTGCCGGCGGGGTTGGCGAGGCGGACGTTAAACGTCTCGTTCGCCTCTCCCGCCGTGTCGCCGGTGAGGCCGAGCGTAACCGTCATGCTGGAGACGCCGGACGCGAAGTCGATCTTGCCGGAGAGCGGCTGGCCTCCCGCGAAGTCCGCCTGATTGGCACTGCCATTCAGTTCGAGAAAATATTCCACGCTCGCCGACTGGCCGAGGCCGCCCGCACGGCGGACGGTGAAGACGAGCTGCTGGACCCCGGTATCCCCCTCGACGACGCTGGCGTCGCCGATGAAAACGAGGCCCGTGGCGTCGCCGCCGATAAAGTCCTGACCGGCATTGACGGTGCCGAAGCTGTTCGCGCGGGATGCGACCCAGGTGAAGTCGCCATAGTCGGCTCCGGCGCCGGTGAGCTGGAGCGACAAGCCGGCCGCATCGATGCCGCCCTGGGAAACGCCGATATCCGTGCTGGTGAGGCCCGCGGCGGGACCGTTCGAGGCGGTAATTACGCCTTCATAGGATAGGAACTGAACGACCCGCCCCGACGGATCGACCAAGGCGAAGCCGTCATGAGTGCCGTTCTGCAGCCCGGCGACGTTGAAGCTCAGGGTGCCGAACCCGTCGTCCTGGTTCGGGATGGTGCCGGTCAGGTTGATTGTGGCGCCCGAGCTGTAGGTCGGCGCGGCATTGGGCGTCGTGGAGCCATTGTAGAGGACGAGCGTCCAGCCCGAGAGGTTTGTGCCGGCCGGCGCGGCGATCTCGATCGCCTCGCCCACGTCCCCGCCGGCATTGTCGTAGTGGATTTCGTTGATGAAGACGCCGCCGACCGGGGGCTGCACGTCGTCGTTCACGATCGTGCCGGTCGCCTGCGCGTCGGCGATGCTGGCGCCGCCCGTCGGGGCGGAGAGGGTGACGGTGAAGGTCTCGTTGCCCTCGAACGACGTGTCGCCCGCGACGCGGACGGTGATCGTGGCCGAGAGCTGGCCATCGGCGAACTCGACGCTGCCCGTGAGCGGCTGGCCGGCGACTAGGTCGGACGCGGCGGCGGTGCCGAAGCCGATCGTCCATGTGGCTGACACCGCGCCGTCGCTGCCGCCGTCGCGGCTGACGGTGAAGGTCAGATCGCTCGCGCCGGCATTGCCTTCGGCGACGCTCGCATCGGCGACGGAGAGGTTGCCCGGGCGCACCGGCGGCGCTTCCTGGCTCGTGACGACGATGTCGTCGATGCCGACCCATTCGTCGTTGCCGGCGGCATTGGTGGTGAGGATGCGAAGTTCCAGCGTGGCGGCGTTGTTGGCGTCCGCCGGGAGGGTGGCGTTGACCGCGGTGACGAGCGTCGCCGTTCCCCCGACAGTCGCGTCTGCGACGTAGCCGCCGGGAACGTTCTTCCACTCGCCCGTCGCGCTCGTGCGATATTGAAGGGCCACCTGCTGGACGGCGTTGTCGGCCGATCCGTCGAGATCGCGCACGTTGAAGCTGACATTGATGTTGCTGCGGCCGCTGGCGTCGAGATGGACGACGATGTTCGGCGCGTCGGCGGTTCCGGACCCGTTGAGGGCAATGGTCGGATTCGCGAGGTGGAATTCGGCGACGCCGCCGCTGCCGAGCGTATTCGGATTGGTCTGGTTGGCGATGACATCCAAATCATTGATGACGGTGGAGCTGGTCGTGAGGGTTCGCGGATCGATGCCGGTGCCGGTGGTGATGTCCTGGCCGAGATAGCCGACGATGCTCGGCACGCCGCTCCAGTCGTCATTGGCGGTGATCTGGCTGATGGTGGACCAATCCTGAGAGAAGTTGCCCGACGCGAGCGAATAGTAAACCTTCGACATGCCCTGTGATCCCCACGCTCGTCACCGCACGCGGCGCGCGCCAGGCCCATTGGGGTATGGCGGCACGCCTCGACGCGGTGGCTTTCGATGATTCGCCCGGCTCCCGGCCGGCCCGCTGCGACTACCTGCCCCGTATGACGGGGCGATTACAAGGCAATCCGTTCGCCGCCCGAAAATACCGAATTGTCATTGAATTTCAGCAACAAGGACTCCTCGGAGACGCAAAGGCGGGGGGAGAGGGCTGGTCCTGTCCCGAGTCCGAACACATATGTCGATGATGCGTATTCCAATCCTTCTTGCGAGCGCCGCGCTTGCCAGCGCCTGCGCCCAGGCCGCTCCCGCTCCCAACGCCCAGAACGGCCAGACCTCCGCCGTCTTCGCAGGCGGCTGTTTCTGGTGCACCGAATCGGATTTCGACAAGATACCCGGCGTGATCTCCACCACATCGGGCTATATCGGCGGGAAGGTCAGGAACCCGACTTACAATCAGGTGTCGGCGGGCGGCACCGGCCACATTGAGGCGGTCAAGGTCGTCTACGATCCCAGGAGAGTCAGCTACGCCGCGCTTGCCGAGCGCTTCTTCCGGACGGTGGATCCGCTCGACGCGGGCGGCCAGTTCTGCGACCGCGGCTACCAATATCGCTCGGCTCTGTTCGTGACGCCGCAGCAGCGGGCGGCCGCCCAGGCGGCCAAGGCGAAAGCGGCCGCGGCCCTACGCAAGCCGCTCGCGACATTGATCCTGCCGGCGGCGACATTCTACCCGGCCGAGGGCTATCACCAGGATTATTACAAGAAGAACTCGGTGAAATACCGCTTCTATCGCTGGAATTGCGGCCGCGACGCGCGCCTGAAGCAGGTGTGGGGCGACGCCGCGGGCAAATGATCAGCGAAGGATAATCAGCGCTCGGGGATGTCCGCTTCGTTTTCGAAGAACTCCATCGCCACCGAGTTCAGGCAGTAGCGCTGGAACGTCGGTGCGGGCCCGTCGGGGAAGACGTGGCCCAAGTGGCTGTCGCACCGGGCGCAACGTATCTCGGTGCGGACCATGCCGTAGCTGACATCCCGGATTTCGCGGATGTGATCGGGATCGTAGCCGCGGGTGAAGCTCGGCCAGCCGGTGCCGGATTCGAACTTGGCTTCGGACTTGAAGAGCGGCAGCCCGCACAGCCGGCAGGCATAGACGCCGCTGCTCTTGTTGTTGAGCAAGGTGCCGCAGAAGGCGCGCTCGGTGCCGTGGTTGAGAAGCACGTCGCGCTCTTCGGCGGTAAGGCCGGCGGCGAGGCGGTCGCGCTCCGCGGGGGCGAGCGGCGTGACGCTGTATCCGGATGCGGACGTGCGGTCTTCGCGGGTGTCGCTCATGTTCGTCTCCAATTTCGCTGGTCGCAGCTAAGATAGGTTGCCAGACGGAGCGGCGCCACCATCCGGGAGACATCGATGAAAGCCTTGTTCCTCAGTTGCACGCTCAAGGCCTCGCCCGCCCCATCGAATACCGAGGCGCTTTGTCAGGCGCTGGTGGGTCAGTTCGAGGAGGAGGGCGTGACCAGCGAGATCGTCCGTTTGGTCGACTATAATGTGAAGCCCGGCACCAGTTCGGACGAAGGCGAGGGCGACGACTGGCCTTTCATTCGCAAGAAGGTTCTGGCCGCCGACATTCTCGTCATGGCGACGCCGATCTGGCTGGGCCAGCATTCGAGCGTCTGTCAGCGTGCACTCGAGCGCATGGACGCGATGCTGAGCGAGACGAAGGAGGACGGCCGCCCGATCGCATTCGACAAAGTGGGCGGCGTGGTGATCACCGGCAACGAGGACGGCGCGCATCACATCGTGGCCACGGTCAGCCAGCCGCTGATCGACATCGGCTTCACCATCCCGCCGCAAAGCTGGACCTATTGGCATCTCGGCCCCGGTCCCGGCCCGGATTATCGCGACACCGACCAGGGCCACGACTGGTCCGACCGCACCGGCCGCAATGCCGCTCGCAACCTCGCAGCGGTTGCGCGAGCCCTCAGGGCAATGCCGCTGCCGCAGCAGGAAAGCTCAAGCTAGCGCCAGAGCTCACGGCGATATCGTTCGAAGCAGCGCTGGCCGGCCTTGAGGCGGATGAGGGCGCCTTCCGCGATTGCCGTCGCGCGGCGGGGATCCTCTTCGACGAGCGGGCGGAGCGCCTCGCGGTTCCAGTCTTCGCTGTGCTTGACGTCGAGCACGGCGTGCAGGCTGAAATAGCGGCGCTCGCGCTCGGAGAAGCCGAGCCGCTTCAAGCCCGCCGCGGTGGCGGCCGAACGGCCGGGCGCGGTCAGCTCGATCACGCCGAGCGCGCCCACCGACTGCCAGGCGTAGCGACGGGTCGTCGCCATCGCGGTCATGGCGTTTGCGAGCGCCAGGCTCTCCCACACAGTGGTGTCGATGCTCGCGTCGACCTCCAGCGTCTGGATCAGCACCTCCAGCATGGGACCGTGCATTCCCTTGGGATTGCCGCGGCCCATTTCGTCCCAATAATTGCGGGCGAGCTCCAGCTTCGGCAGCGTCGGCATCTTGACCTGGGTCATCGCGACCAGGTCGTCGAAACCCGCTTCGCCCGCGGCTTCCTGCGCCATCATCCAGCGTATGCTCTCCAGCGTCGCTTCTTCCGCGATCCAGGGGAAGAGCGGGTCGCCCTGACCGGGGCCGACCTCCTTCAGCGCCTCGAACCAGGCGATGAAGCCCTCGACATCGGCCGGGGCGGCGGCCGCCTCCGCGGCGATCTCCGCTCGCAGCTCTTCCATGAAGCCGCCTTCCAGGCGCCGCATGCGAAGATCCTGGTCCAGCTCCTTTTGCCAGTCGCCGCTCGGAAAACGGGGGGAGAGCCGCTCGTGGTTCCAATGAGCGAGCGCTCGCTGAAAGCTGTCGGCTAGGAATTGAGGCGCGCCCGCCAGAGTGTCGGAGGCGCGAAGGTTGGTGGCCATGAACGAATCTTTTCCGTAACGTTTACCTCCTGGTTCAACCATCGCGGGACGAGTCGGGTTCCTGCCGCCAACGTTGAAACGGCAGTTGTTTTGCCTACATACA
>NZ_CADCWD010000013.1:0-528 GCF_902806315.1 uncultured Sphingosinicella sp. | reverse complement strand
GCGCGGCCGACCTTCGGAGTATTTGATGCTGACTGACACCATGCGGATGCCAGCCTTTCGCTTGCCCAATTTTGCGCGGAAGCACGGCATTACGTCCATCGTGCTCTTCACTGTGCTCGCGCTGAACCTGTTTGCGGGGATCAGCCTGCTGGGCCTCAACGTGACGCAGGGCAATGCCGTGGCCCGCGTTACCGCGGGACTTCCCTCCGCCATTGCCAAGCTCGCGCCCGCGCCTGAACCGCTCCAGTTCCGTTCCGACGTCGCTCCGCAGGATGCGCTTGCGATCAATGCGTCGGTGCCGATCGCCGAGGGCCCAAATCCTGCCGCGCGCCCGTTCGCGCTGCTCGCGCGCACGCCGATCGACCAGATGCGCTCCGTCTATTGCCTGACGCAGGCCATCTATTACGAAGCCGCGACCGAGCCGGATGACGGCAAGCGCGCGGTCGCACAGGTCATATTGAACCGCCTGCGCCACCCGGCTTATCCGAACACCGTCTGCGGCGTCGTCTATCAAGGCTCGCAGCGCTC
>NZ_CADCWD010000012.1 GCF_902806315.1 uncultured Sphingosinicella sp. | reverse complement strand
CGACAACGAGCATCGCATCATCGCCTATACCGCCGGCAAGATGCGGCGTTTCCGCATCAAGTCGGTGGTCGGCGACCGCGTCCACGTTGAGATGACGCCCTACGATCTTAGCAAGGGCCGCATCATCTTTCGTGAAAAGACGCCGGGGCAGGGGCCCGGGCCACGCCGCACCTTCAGGCGCTAGGCGCCGCCCTCCCTTCCCGCACAGGAGAAGCTTATGTCCAGAATACCCGTTCGCCCTTACCTTATCGCCAAAGACGAGGACGGCCAGTTCCGCCTTACCGTTCGCGAGACCCGCTACAACAGCCAGGGCTACCCGCTGATCACCTCGACCCAGCAGGAAGGCACGTTCAAGACCGCCACCGCGGCCCGGAACTTCGCCCGCACCGAATTCGGCGCCGAAGCGGGCCAGTTTGCGAGCAAGTAATCTCGTCGGTAAGTGGTTCTGCGCCCTTGCCGGCCGCGGCCTTCAATAGCGCCCCCAGGTGAAGCGGGACGACAAGGCGAAGTTCCAGACGGCGCCGACCAGCACGCCGGCAAGCGCGGACAGCGTCCAGAGTGCGCCCTGATATTCGAACAGGAACGTCGACACGCCCACATTGGCCGCGGCGCCGATCCCGCAGACGAAGCAGAACGAGAGCCAGCCGAGGAACAGCCGGCGAGGGCCGCGAAGCTGCTGGTCTCGGTAGGTGAGCGCGTTGTTGAGGAAGAAGTTGAAGGTCATCGCGCCTAGGGTGGCGATCGTCTGAGACGTGCCGAAGCCCTCGCCCAGCGCTTTGAAGAAGAGGGTGAGGACGGCGAAGTGGATGCCGACCCCGAGCCCACCGATCGCGGCGAAGAGCGCGAAGCGGGTAGGCACGAAGCGGCCGAACGCCTTGTCATAGAGCAGGATCAGATATTCCAGCGCAACCGCGCGGTCGAGCTTGCTCGAGCCTCTGCTCCGCTCCCGAAACTCGTAAGGCAGCTCCTCGAAGACGAGCGGCCGCCGGGCCGAGGCGAAGATGTCGAGCAGCAGCTTGAAGCCGACGGCCGAGAGATTCGGAAGCACTTCCCGCAGCACATTCACCCGCAGCATGAAGAAGCCGCTCATCGGGTCCTTCAGTTCGCCTGCAATCAAGCCCCGGCTGAGCCGCGTGGCCAGCTTCGACTTGGAGGCCCGTTCTGCCGACAGCCCGCTCGCGCTGCCTCCGTCCGCAAAGCGCGACCCGATGACGATATCGAGCCCGGCCCGGGAGCGGAGCCGCTCCAGCATGTGCGGCAACAGCCGCTCGTCATGCTGAAGGTCCGCATCCATGACCGCCACCAGCGGCGCCGAGGTCGCGAGCATTCCTTCTACGCAGGCCGAAGCGAGACCGCGACGACCGACGCGTTCCAGGCAGCGAATCCTGCGATCGAGGCGGCCCATCTCGCGGATGCGCTCGGCTGTCCCGTCCGGGCTATTGTCGTCGACGAAGATCGCCTCCCACGCGATGCCTGCGAGGGCGGCGTCGAGCCGGCGCACCACCTCCTCGACATTGTCCGCTTCCTTGAAGGTGGGGAGGATCACGGCCAGCTCGAGCGCATCCTCGGCCGCCTTCAAAGCGCTCGTTCCAACGATCGCGTCCACGTGCACGCTCCAATCCGCTCAGCTCCCGGCTTAGGCGGCGGAAAGAAGCGTGGCAATTCGGCGGCGCTCGTGCTGCGCGGGTGTCGGGAAAGCTCGAACATTCGGCCCAGCCCGCGCTTGACACGCTGCACCGCGACTCCTATCTGGCTGCCATCCCGTTATCCCGGTCAACCGGCGGCGCATCTCCGTGCGCGCGTCGGCTATGTCCGTTCCGACGGGGCTCAAAGCGCTGATATGGGGCGGCACGCCAACCGCCCTGTGGAGCAGGAGAAAGTAAGTATGGCACGTATTGCGGGGGTGAACATCCCCACCAACAAGCGCGTGGAGATCGCGCTCACCTACATCCACGGCATTGGCAACACCAAGGCCAAGGAAATCACCGCCAAGCTGGGCATCGAGCCGCAGCGGCGCGTCCAGGACCTGACCGACCAGGAAGTGCTCCAGATCCGCGAATCGATCGACGCGGGCTACACCGTGGAAGGCGACCTTCGCCGCCAGGTGGCGATGAACATCAAGCGTTTGATGGACCTCGCTTCCTATCGGGGCCTTCGCCACCGCAAGGGGCTCCCCGTCCGCGGCCAGCGCACGCACACCAATGCGCGCACCCGCAAGGGCAAGGCCAAGCCGATCGCCGGCAAGAAGAAGTAACGTCGCAGTCGACGTTACTTCTCCGCCGGAGGGCAGGTCCAAGACCACGCCGGCGTTTCTCAAGGATCCAGGTAGGAATACAAGATAATGGCACGCGAACCTCAGCGCATCAGACGGCGCGAGCGCAAGAACATCACGGCGGGCGTGGCTCACGTCAACGCCAGCTTCAACAACACGATGATCACCATCACCGACGCGCAGGGCAATGCGATTGCCTGGTCGTCGGCCGGCATGATGGGCTTCAAGGGCTCGCGCAAGTCGACCCCTTATGCCGCCCAGGTCGCTGCCGAGGATGCGGGCAAGAAGGCCGCCGAACATGGCGTCCGCACGCTGGAGGTCGAAGTGAAGGGCCCCGGATCCGGCCGCGAGAGCGCGCTCCGCGCCCTTCAGGCGGTCGGCTTCCAGATCACGTCGATCCGCGACGTGACTCCGATCCCGCACAATGGCGTGCGCCCGTCCAAGCGCCGCCGCGTGTGACGCTTCGGCCAAAGTGATACTTTGGCCGAGGAAGAACGAAGAAGATCAGAACGAACCGGGAAGCGTCCGCTTCCCACGAAAGCCAGAGGAACCACATGGCCGTCAACGCTAAGAACTGGCAGGAAATGAAGAAGCCCAACGCACTCGAGAAGCGCGCTGCCGGCGATGCGCGCCGCAAGGCGACCTTCGTCGCCGAGCCGCTCGAGCGCGGTTTCGGCCTGACGCTCGGCAACTCGCTGCGCCGCGTGCTGTTGTCGTCGCTGCAGGGCGCCGCCGTCACCTCGATGCGGATCGAGGGCGTGCTGCACGAATTCTCCAGCCTCGCCGGCGTCCGCGAGGACGTCACCGACATCGTCTTGAACGTCAAGCAGATCGCTCTGCGCATGGAAGGCGACCAGCCGCGCCGGCTTCAGCTCTCCGCGACCGGCCCCGGCGAAGTCACCGCCGGCCAGATCGCGACCACCGGCGACATCGAAGTGATGAACTCGAACCTCGTCATCTGCCACCTGGACGAAGGCGCGACGCTCAACATGGAGCTGACCGCAGAGACCGGTAAGGGCTATGTCCCCGCCGCCGCCAACCGCCCGGCCGACGCTCCGATCGGGCTCGTCCCCATCGACGCGCTCTACTCGCCGGTGCGCCAGGTCAGCTACAAGGTCGAGAATACCCGCGTCGGCCAGGAGCTCGACTACGACAAGCTGACGCTGACGGTCGAGACCGACGGCACGATCACGCCGGACGACGCGCTCGCTTATGCCGCGCGCATCCTGCAGGACCAGCTCCAGCTCTTCGTCCACTTCGACGAGGGCATGGTGTCGGTCCCGACCATGGCCGGCATGGCCGCGCCGTCCTCGGTGGGCGACATCGAGAGCGACGCCAACCAGCTCAACCGCTACCTCCTCAAGAAGGTGGACGAGCTGGAGCTCAGCGTCCGTTCGGCCAATTGCCTGAAGAACGACAACATCATCTATATCGGCGACCTGGTCGGCAAGACCGAAGCCGAGATGCTGCGCACTCCGAATTTCGGCCGCAAGTCCTTGAACGAGATCAAGGAAGTGCTCTCCAGCATGGGCCTTCGCCTCGGCATGGACATTCCGGGCTGGCCGCCTGAGAATATCGAAGAGATGGCCAAGAAGCTCGAGCAGGAATTGATGGGCTAAAGCTCTCGTCTCGAAGTGGTACTTCGAGCCGGTTCAGGAACAGGAAGGGCCGTCCCTCTGGGGCGGCCCTTTTTTGTTGCCGTCGGGCGCCGCTATGCGCCGGCCTTAGACGGAGCGCGGTGGGTATGCGCTGTCGGAAGGCGGGCGTTAAGCTTTCTCGCATAGGCTTTGATGCGTGACACGCGGCTCGTGTTTCCGGATGGATTTGGGTTCGTCTGGCCGCTCCCGGTCATCATGGGCGGCGTTGGCGGCGTGGTCGCGGCCCTGCTCCGGCGGACGCGCGACGACGGCGAGGGTTCCTGTCCGGGTGGGCCGTTCGATCTGATCTGGCGCCGCTAACCTACTCGCCACGCTGCAAACGGAGGCGGGAGCGGGAAATGTCCGCTTCGGGTCCAAGGCGACGTTCACAACCTGTTGCGTGGGAGTCTCCGGCGGCTATCTTCTAGACCAAGGGGGGCTTTCGATGACGATCGCAGAATGGTGCCTTTTCGGCGCGGTGATGCTGTATCTTGGCACTGTGGCCCCCGCCAAAGCTTTTGGGCACCGCGAGTTCAACAACGCAGCCCCACGCAATGCCGGCTTCTACGAACACCCGGTGCGAAGCCGCGCTCTTGGTGCTCACACCAACGGCATTGAGACCTTCCCGTTTTTTGCGGTCGCGGTGCTCCTCGCGGAGTTCAGGCAAGCTCCGCAATTGTGGGTCGATTCACTTGCAACGGCCTTTCTGGTGACTCGCGTTGCGTTCGTCCTGGCATATGTTGGCGACAAACCGACGACGAGAACGGTGCTTTGGAACGCAGCTTTCGCGTTCAACCTGGGTATCTTCTTCCTGTCAGGTTCAGGCACGCGCGGGGCCGTCACAGCTACGGTGGTGGGCTTGGTCTGGGCCTTGGCGGTATGGCCGATGCTCGTCATACTTCAGCGGAAACGCGGCCACGGCTGAATGTCCGCACTGGGTGGAAGCGCACGTTCAGCGGGAGCGATCACGACCTAGCCGCACGCAGATGAACGAGGTGAGAAACGGCCAAATCGCCAGGATAGCGACCTCTCCACCAACGCCTGACGTGTCGTCACTCCAATGGCTAAGCCAATCGACAACGCAATGGGCGTCGCGATGTCCTGCCTGCGGCGAGCTGGAGTCTGTCATGGCACATGTACCTTTGCTTCATCGACGAAAGCCAGACGCCGCCCAAGCCCGATCAGCGTGGCAGGCCGCCATACTTCGTCTTTGCAGCCGTGATCATACACGAAGCTCAGTGGCGAATATGTAGCTTACAAACCCCACCCTTCTTGTGGTGGTGACGCTGTGCTATTGTTCCGGCGCGGCAACGAGTCGCCTACGGAGTTAAGGTGGCCGAATATCTTCTCTACTGTTTCAGCGGCCACAAGCTAACCCGATGCGACACCTTCTTCGCTCCCAATGATGAAGCTGCAATCGAAGGCGCCATAACTCGTCATGATGGAGCCGCCGCCGAACTCTGGTGCGGATCGCGGAAGGTCAAAGTCTTCGATGTAGAAGCTGCCCGCGGATAAGCGCGGCGAACCCAGGGTTACAAACCCGAGAGCTTTATCGCCTCTTTGAAAGGCAGGAGCAGCACGGGGCGCCGGTCCTCGTCTAAAACCTCGATCCGGCAGGAGAGGCAAAGCTCCCCCTTCTGAACCTCTGCGGCCATAAGCTCGCGTGCTTCCTTGACGGCCCTGGCGTGGACTGCGGCGATGTCTGGTAGCTCAACGCTTTCGTGGGCAGCTAAGAGCTTCCCGCATTCGTAGAGGTTGAAAAAGTAGCGCGGCATAACGGTGAGAGGTGGCTCGGGATTTCTGGACAGGTGCGATGAGTGGGGG
>NZ_CADCWD010000011.1 GCF_902806315.1 uncultured Sphingosinicella sp. | reverse complement strand
GGGGCGTGAGCGACATCCGCGTTGACCTTGCACTCCCTCCCACTATGGCGCCGCGCATGCGCTTCTTTTCCGACAATGCCGCCGCCGCCTGCCCCGAAGTCATGGCCGCGCTCGCTGCCTCCAACCGGCTCGACACCGCCTATGACGGCGATGCGCTCAGCAAGCACCTTGACGGCGCCTTTTCCGAGCTTTTCCAGAAGGATGTGCGGGCGATCTGGGTCGCGACCGGGACCGCGGCGAACAGCCTGGCGCTGGCGGCCATGTGCCCGCCGCACGGCAGCATCGTCTGCCACCGCGACGCGCATATCCAGAATGACGAATGCGGCGCGCCCGAATTCTACACCCATGGCGCCAAGCTGCTGCTCGCGGAAGGCGAGGGGGCGAAGCTGACGCCGGAGACGGTGCAGGCGCTGCTCGCCACGGTGCGAAACGACGTCCACCAGGTCCAGCCCGCCGCTCTCTCGATCACCAACGCGACGGAATATGGTCTCGTCTACAGGCCCGAAGAGGTGGCGGCTCTGGGCGAGTTGGCGCGTGAGCGGCGGCTTGGCTTCCACATGGACGGGGCGCGCTTTGCCAATGCGGTGGGGCGGGTCGGCTGCTCGCCGGCCGAGCTGACATGGCGGGCGGGCGTTGACGCGCTCTCGTTCGGCTTCGTCAAGAATGGCGGCATGTCGGCCGAGATGCTGGTCTTCTTCCAGCCGGAGCTTGCCGACGCGACGCTCTATCGCCGCAAGCGCGCCGGCCACCTGCTTTCCAAGGGGCGCTTCCTTGCGGCACAGGTGCTGGCGATGCTGGAAGGCGACGTATGGCTGCGCAATGCGCGAGCGGCGAACGAGAGCGCCCGTGCACTCGCGGACGCCGCGGGCGAGCGGCTGGTGCTGCCGGTAGAGGCGAACGAGATCTTTCTGCATGTCACGCCCGAGGAAGCGGCGGCTTTGCGGGCCAAGGGCTTCGACTTTTACGACTGGGGGCCGGGCGAGGCGCGGCTCGTCACCAGCTGGGACAGCGATCCCGCCCATGTCGCGGCCTTGGCGGATGCGATCCGCGCCCTGTGACCGCTCCGGCTGCGATCAAGGGGAGCGAGCATGACCGCGCCTTCCTGAAGCCGCGCATCTTCATTCCCTTCATCATTATTACCTTGATCTGGGGATCGACCTGGATCGTGATCCGGGACCAGCTCGGCCCCGTGCCGCCGACCTGGTCGGTTACCTACCGCTACATCATCGCTTGCGTCGCGATGTTCGCTTATGCGATCGCCAAGCGTGTGCCGCTCGGCGTCGGGCGCGAGGGGCATTTGCTGGCGATCGGGTTCGGCTTTCCCCAGTTTTTCCTCAACTTCAATTTCGTCTATGCGGCCGAGCATTACATCACTTCGGGCGTCGTCGCGGTGGTGTTCGCGCTGCTGCTGGTGCCGAACAGCGCCCTCGCCTGGGCCTTCCTCAAGCACCCGCTGACGCGGCGCTTCGTGGTCGGATCAGGCGTGGCGATTGCGGGCGTAGGCCTGCTTTTCCTAAACGAGCTGCGCGAGGCGATCGTGGCTCCCGAGGCGGTGTTGATCGGCATCGGCCTGACCCTGCTCGGCGTCCTCTCCGCCTCGGTCTCCAACGTGATGCAGGGCATGCGGGCGCTTCGCGAGCGGCCGATCGTGGCGATGCTCGCTTGGGGCATGTTCTATGGCACGATCGCCAATGCCGTATTCGGCTGGGCGGTGTACGGGCCGCCCGTGATCGAGTACCGGCTCGGTTACTGGCTAGGCCTTGTCTATCTCGGCCTCTTCGCCTCGGCGCTCGCCTTCACCTTCTATTTCGGGATTCTGCGCGAGGTGGGGCCGGGTCGGGCGGCTTATTCCAGCTTGATCGTGCCGATCATCGCCATGGCCTTCTCGACTGCTCTCGAAGATTATCGCTGGTCGCGCCTCGCAGTCGCCGGCTGCCTGCTGGCGCTCGCCGGCCTCTATATCGCGCTCCGCTCCCGTCCCGAGGTCAGCGCCACGACGCAAAGTTGAGCGCTGCGCAACGTCGGGGAAGTGCCGGCGCAAGCAATCGAAGATGCTCGCACCGGCTGCATTCGCCTCAGTAGCGGTAGTGCCAGCGATAGCCGTCCCAGTAGCGGCGGTTATCATAGCGACCATATCCCTGAGGGGCGTAATAGCCATAGCCTTGGGGGGCGTAGTAGCCGTAGCCGCGATTGTAATGGCCGTAGCGGTTGTCCCGCATATCGCGGCGATATTCGCGGCGCGCTTCGCGCAGATCACGGCGGCAGTCGCGGCGCTCGCGGCGGTATTCGCGGCGGCTGTCGGCGCGGCGAAGGTCGCGCCGGCATTCGCGCAAGGCCTGACGCACGTCGCGCTGATATTCGCGGTAGTCGCTGCGATGACCACCGCCCCAATATTGGGCCTGGGCGGCAGTGGCAGGAAGAGCCGTCGCTGCAATAGTGGCGGCGAGAACGAGAATACGCATCACTCACTCTCCTGTTGATGGCGTCGATGACGCACGATCTTGAATAACGAGCGGGGGCAGGGCCGCGTTTCATGAACGGCACATTACGGGCCGTTCATCGCTCATTTATGTGCGGACTCTTCGCTCCGGAACGGATCGGCTTTCAGGAAGCCTTAGGGGTGGCGCCGCTAGCCTGGCGCCATGTCGAAGCCTTGGAACTCCCGCACCTTCCCACCCTCGGGAACGCGCTGCTCCAGGCGCAGCAGGACGCGATCCTCCTGGGGTGAAGCTCGTCTGGTTCTGCTGTGCGGTTGCCTCGCGGGCCTGATCTACGCGGGCAGTGCGCAAGTGGAAGCCTCCAGGCCCACGACCCTTATTTCCAGCGGTGCCCCCGTTCACGTGGCAGCCGGCGTCCGGATCGTCGATGGCGACACCTTTTGGTATGAAGGCGAGAAGATTCGGATCGCGGACATCGACACGCCCGAGGTGAGGGGCCGCTGCGCGTATGAAAGCCGGCTTGCAGCCCGTGCGACCGACCGCATGGGCGAGCTACTCGAGGCGGGCCCATTCGAACTGGAGACGATCTCGGGCCGGGATCAGGACCGTTATGGACGTAAGCTACGCGTAGTCACCCGCGGCGGACGCTCGCTCGGGGACCAGCTTGTGGCCGAAGGGCTGGCGCGCACCTGGACCGGCCGGCGCGAGCCCTGGTGCGCCTGATCCTCTGATCAGCGCGTCGGGGCGGCTCGTGCGGTGTCCCAGACCTTGCGGCCGCCGAGATAGGTTTCCAGCACTCGCGTCTCGCGGATCTGCTGGGGCGTTGCGCCTTCGAAGATGTCGCGGTCGATGATGATGAAGTCGGCGAGCCGACCGCGCTCGAGCGAGCCCAGCCGATCCTCGGCGAAAGCGGCATAAGCACCGCCCTGCGTGAATGCGGCAAGCGCTTGTGGGAGGCTCAGCTTCTGCTCTGGCAACCACCCGCCCGGCGGCTGGCCCTGCGCGTCCTGGCGGCTGACCGCGACGGCGAGCCCGGCAAAGGGGTTCGGATGCTCGACCGGGAAGTCCGAGCCGAAAGCGAGCGGCACCCGGTTGGCGAGCATGCTCCGCCAGGCATAGGCACCGCCAAGCCGCTCAAGGCCCATGCGCGCCTCGGCCATGCGCCAATCCGAGCTTTGATGAACGGGCTGCATGGACGCAATGATGCCATTCTGGGCGAAGCGTGGCAGGTCGGCCGGATCCACGATCTGCGCATGCTCGATCCGCCAGCGCCGGTCACCCTTGTAGGTCAAGGCGAGCTCGGCGACCGCGTCGATCAACTGGGCATTGGCGGCGTCGCCAATGGCATGGACGGCGACCTGGAAACCGTCCATCGCGGCGCGGCTCATCAGGTTCTTCAGGGTCGTGTCGGAGAGGAAGGCGAGACCCTTCTCACGCGGAGAGTCCTTGTAGGGTTGCTTGAGCCAGGCTCCGCGCGACCCCAAAGCACCGTCGCTGTAGAGCTTCACCCCGACCATCTTGAGGCGGCTGTCGTAGAGCCATGGCGTCGGCTGGGTTCCGGCCACCGCGAGCAGATGCTCGACACCGAACGCGTAGGAGAGGATGCGGACGTTGAGCTGGCCCTGGTCGCCCGCGCGGCGGATCACCATCCAATCCTCCGCGGTCGTGCCCATGTCCGCCACGGTGGTGATCCCGTTCGAAAGCAGCATCTCCTGCGAGCGGCGAAAGGCTCGGTCGCGGATGACCGGGAGCGGCGCCGGCACGGTCTTTCCGACCAGGTCCATAGCGGCGTCGATGAACACGCCCGAGGGCTGCCGGCCCGCCATCTCGATCTTGCCGCCCTGCGGCGCCTTGCTCGCGGCAGTGATGCCCGCTTCCTTCAGCGCGGCGCTGTTCGCCCAGCCGGCATGGCCGTCGACTCGCTCCAGCCAGACGGGGCGGCCTGAGACGACCTTGTCGATGTCGGCGGCGGTCGGGAAGCGGCCGAGGCCCCAGCGCTCCTGGTTCCAGCCGCGACCGACGATCCAGCGAGGGCTGGGGTTGGCGGCCGCATAAGCGGCGATTTTTGCCTGTGCTTCCTCCAGGCTGCGCGTGTCGCTGAGATCGAGCTGCATGGCGTTGAAGCCGAGACCCATGACATGGCCGTGCGCGTCGATCAGGCCGGGAATGAGCGTGCGCCCGCGCCCGTCGATGCGGAACTGGGTGCGCTCGTTCGCCGGCCGCCGGGCGCCTCGGGGGTAGAGCTGCCGCACGCGGCCGTCGTCGCCGATGACCATGGAGGCGAAGCGGACGAGCTGGCCTTCGCGGTCGAGCGTATATCCGTTCACATTGTCGACGAGCACATCGGCAGGCGCGGCCGGGGCAAACAACAGGGCCGCCAGAGCAGCCAGCCATCTTTTCATTCAACAAGCCTTCTGATCAACGACGATGTGTCCTGACGCGCGCCGCCCATCGCCTGCACGTCGGCATAGAATTGGTCCACCAAGGCGGCGAGCGGGAGCCGTGCGCCGTTTGCGCGCGCCTCCTCCAGCGTCAGGCCGAGATCCTTGCGCATCCAGTCGACCGCGAAGCCGAAGTCGAACTGGCCTTCGTCCATGGTCTTCCAGCGATTGAGCATCTGCCAGCTCTGCGCGGCGCCTCCGGAGATCGCCTCGAACACCTTGGCGGTGTCCAGTTCGGAAGCCTTGGCGAAGTGCAGCGCTTCGGAAAGGCCTTGCAGCACGCCCGCGATGCAGATCTGATTGACCATCTTTGTGAGCTGGCCCGAGCCGTCGGGGCCGACATGGACCATGCGCGCGGCATAGGCCTTCATGATCGGCTCGGCCGCCGCGAACGCCTCGGGCGTGCCGCCGCACATGATCGCAAGCTGGCCATTCTCCGCGCCGGCCTGCCCGCCGGATACCGGCGCGTCGAGGCAGGCGATCCGGTTCTTCCGTCCCGCCTCGGCCAGTCGCCGGGCGATCCTGGCCGAGACGGTGGTGTGATCGATAAACAGGGCGCCGGGCTTCATGTTGCGGAAGGCGCCGTCGAGGCCGGTGGTCACCTGCTCGAGATCCCGGTCGGCGCCGACGCAGGTGATGACAGCGTCCGCGCCCCCTGCCGCGGCGGCAGGCGTGCTGGCATAGCTTCCGCCATGCTGCTTCACCCAGTCGCGGGCGCGCTCGAGCGTGCGGTTGTAGACGACGAGATGGTGGCCGGCGGCGAGCAGGTGACGCGCCATCGGCGCGCCCATCACGCCCAGCCCGATGAATGCGATCCGTGCCATCACCCTGCGGCATAAGGCTTGTTTGCGGGGGGCGCCAGATGGGCAGGTGAGATTGCCGCCAGGCAATCTAAGCCATGTCTGGGAGACATGGCGACCTGCCCATGTTAGGGCCCCAACCAATGGCAAGTCCCGCACTCAGGAACCCGCTGCCGGTCAGCCTCGACGACATCCGGGCAGCGGCGGAGCGGATCAAGGGGCAGGTGGTGCGCACGCCCACCATGCTGAGCCGCACCCTTTCGGAGCTCACCGGCGCCACGGTTTACGTCAAGTTTGAGAACCTTCAGTTCACCGCCGCGTACAAGGAACGCGGGGCGCTCAACAAATTGCTGCTGATGGACGAGGCGACGAGAGCGCGCGGCGTGATCGCGGCGTCGGCGGGCAATCACGCCCAGGCAGTGGCCTATCACGGGCGCAGGCTGGGCGTGCCGGTCACGATCGTGATGCCCAAGCCCACGCCCACCATCAAGGTGATGCAGACCGAAGGGCATGGCGCCAACGTCGTGCTCCACGGCGAGATGTTCGACGAGGCTTATGCCCGGGCCCAGGAGCTGGAACGCGAGCAGGGCCTGACCTTCGTGCACCCCTTCAACGATCCCGAGATCATCGCGGGGCAAGGGACGGTGGCGCTGGAGCTGCTGGAAGACGCTCCCGAGGTCGAGACGCTGGTCGTCCCTATCGGCGGCGGGGGGCTCATCGCTGGGATGGGTATCGCCGCCAAGGCGATCAGGCCCGACATCGAAGTGATCGGCGCCCAGGCCGAACTCTACCCCTCAATGTATTGCCGCTTCACCGGCAACACCTTGCCTTCCTCGGGCGACACGATTGCCGAGGGCATTGCGGTGAAAAAGCCGGGCGAGATCACCGGGGCGATCATCGACGCGTTGGTGGACGAGATCCTGCTCGTTTCCGAGCGCGACATGGAAACCGCCGTCAGCCTGCTCCTCCAGATCGAAAAGACGGTGGCCGAGGGTGCCGGTGCCGCGGGGCTCGCCGCCTTGCTCACCCATCCCGAGCGGCTGAAGGGGCGCACGGTCGGGCTGGTGCTCACCGGCGGCAATATCGACACGCGGCTGCTCGCGACCGTGCTGCTGCGCGACCTTGCGCGCTCCGGCCGGATGGCTCGGCTTCGGATCCAGCTCCAGGATCGGCCGGGCGCGCTCTTCTCCGTGATCCGCGTCTTCGAGAAGCACCAAATCAACATCATCGAGATCTACCATCAGCGTATCTTCACGACGCTGCCGGCCAAGGGCCTCTACACCGACTTCGATTGCGAGGCCCGCGACGCCGCGCATCTCCGGCGTCTCCTCGACGACCTGCAGGCGGCGGGTTTCGACGTTCATCCGGTTGAGATTCACTGATCTTTTCGTCTCAACGCGGAACGGCTCGGCGCATCCGCATCCGTTAACCGCGACCCGGCCTTTTCTTGGGAACTCCGAAGGCCCATAACGAGTCCAAGACCTGTCCAGCCAGCATTCGGAGACTCGGTGAGCGCACCGTTTCGTTTTCCCCGTTTCTTCGTGACCACCCCTTCGCCGTGCCCGTATTTACCGGGCAAGACGGAGCGGAAGGTGTTCACGGAGCTGAGCGGACAGCATGCGAGCGAGCTGAACGACGCGCTGGGGCGCATCGGCTTCCGCCGCAGCCAGGGCGTCGCCTACCGGCCGAGCTGCATCGACTGCGGCGCCTGCGTCTCGGTGCGGGTGATCGCAAGCGAGTTCCAGCCGAGTGCCACCCAACGCAAGATGATCCGCCGCCACGCGGACCTCGAAGTCACCGCCTGCAAGCCCTGGACGACGGGGGAGCAATATGCGCTGCTCCGCCGCTACCTGAAGCGCCGGCATCCGGGCGGCGGAATGGTCGACATGGACGAAAGCGACTTTGCCGACATGGTCGAGCAGAGCCCCGTCAAGACCTATGTCGTCGAATATCGCGAGCCTTCCGTGGACGGCCGCCCCGGACGCCTGGTCGGCGCCTGCTTGACCGACCAGCAGGCCGACGGGCTGTCGATGATCTACAGCTTCTTCGAGCCGGATTACGAAGAGCGGCCGGGCCTCGGCACCTATATCATCCTCGACCACATCATTCGTGCCGGCCGCGCGGGGCTGCCCTATGTCTATCTTGGCTATTGGGTCGAGAGCTCGCGGCGCATGGCTTACAAGGCCAAGTTTCGTCCGCTCGAGCGGCTCGGCCCCGACGGCTGGCGTCGCTTCGAGCCCGACCAGACGGAACTGCCGCTGACGCCCTGATCGTTCCGCGGCTGCAACCTGTCCCTTCGCGCTGCGTTCTCACTGTCACCAAAGTGTAACAATGGTGGCAGCGTGCAAGCCAATCTCCTCAAAACCGTCGGCTACCTGATCTCCACCGTCAGCGTGCTCATGCTCGGCTGGGTGGCGTGGTCGACCGTGGAAGAGGATCCGGCCTTGCGGATCGCCATCCTCGTCGGCGTGGGAGCATCGATTGGCGGGATGCTGCTGCGCTGGCTTTCCTACCAGATGAGGGAGCGCGAGGAGAAGAGCTCCGCTAGCGCATCAGCCCGGCGGCGCGAAGCGCACTCTCGATAACGTCCTGAACTTCGGAACCGGGCTGCGGAGCCTGATGCTGTTTGGCCGCACGTGCGGTCGCATTCGGCTTGCGCTTGCCTGCAGCGGCCTTGGGACGGGCGGTCGATTGGGCGATGCCGAAAAACGCTGCGATCCGGTCCGTGGACGAAATCGCGACGTCCAGCATGTGAGGTCCGGCCTGACCGCTCTGGCCGGCATCCTGGCCGGGGTCCAGCGGCGTCCCGTGGCCCATGCCGGTTATCACATATTGCTCAACGAGCGGGCGTCCGTCGGCTCCCGCCCAGATCCGGTGGGGATAGCCGTCCACTTGCTCCTCGATGCTCGGCTTCGTTCCGATACCGTGCACGTCGAGCCACTGCTTCACCACATCGTCGCCATTGACGGAGCTCACCGTGCGATCCGCGTCGCCATGCCAGACGGACACGCGCGGCCAGGGGCCGTTGTGGTCGGACGCACGCCGGACGTTATCCCCAAGCGCAGTCCCGCCCTCGCGGCCGCCGCCGGCCATGCATTCGAACGCTTCGCCGACGCTTCCGGCGCAGCCATAAGCGATGCCGGCGATGATCGCTCCGGCAGCGAACACGTCCGGGTAGCTGGCGAGCATTGCCGAAGCCATCGCTCCGCCTGCCGAAAGGCCGGTGACATAGACGCGCTGCGGATCAATGCCGTGAGCGTCGACCATCTCCGCCACCATCGCCTGGATGGAGGCGGCTTCGCCACTGCCGCGGCGCGTGTCGCTCGGCTGGAACCAATTGAAGCAGAGGTTCGGGTTGTTGGAGCGCTGCTGCTCCGGAAACAGCACGGCGAAGCCATGGCGGTCCGCGAGCCGCGACCAGCCGGAGCCTTCATCGTAGAGCGCCGCAGTCTGCGTGCAGCCGTGCAACACGACGACCAGCGGCGCTCCCTCCGCAAGTCCCTCGGGAAGGTAGATGCGCGCGCGCAGATTGCCGGGGTTGGGGCTGAACGCCGCGAGGTCCGTCAATCTGTCGTCACCGGAAGCGAAAGCCGGTGCGGCGCGGGCGGCGCGCAGGCGCATGATGGTGTCGGAAACTCGCATTGACGTTCCTTCCTGCCGCTCGAATGAAAGCGGGCGGATGATCAGAACATCTTATGTAGTGCTTCGGTTGCTGCAGTGCAGCATGATTATAGCGAGGCGCTGAGTTTCTTTGGAGCAATCGCCTTGTAGCTCTCGACGATCCAGCGTTCGAGCAGCTCGAAATCGGGCTGGTCATCCTGGCTGAAGCGGCCAGTCACCCAGCCGCTGCGGCCCAGCCCGTAGCCGGTCGGCTCAGCCCAATCGAATATGAGCGCGAAGTCGCGGCTCGCTGGAAGTTTGACGGAAAGGCTGAGCTCCTCCTCCGAATGGTTGAGAAAAAGAAAGGTCTTGCCGCGCACCTTCAGCGCGGAATGTCCCCAGGGGAACTCCTCGAGTGTTTCTGGCAGGGCCAACCCATGCCGCCTCAGCCGCTCGAAGCCTTCAGCGATGCTGTTCACCGAGCCATGATGCCACGCACCGACGCGCGACGCAAAAACGGCGCCGCATCGCTGCGGCGCCGTTCTGATTACGCATACTCGTGGAAGTTCAGGCGACCTGAGCTTGTTCGACTTCTTCCGGATCGCGCAGCACGTAGCCGCGGCCCCAGACCGTTTCGATATAATTGTCGCCGCCGCAAGCGAGGCTGAGCTTCTTGCGGAGCTTGCAGATGAAGACGTCGATGATCTTCAATTCGGGCTCGTCCATGCCGCCATAAAGGTGGTTCAGGAACATCTCTTTCGTCAGCGTGGTGCCTTTGCGGAGCGAGAGCAGCTCCAGCATCGCATATTCCTTGCCGGTCAGGTGCACGCGGCTGCCGTCGACTTCGACGGTCTTGGCGTCCAGGTTCACGGCGAGCTTGCCGGTCTTGATCACCGACTGCGAATGGCCCTTGGAGCGGCGCACGACCGCATGGATGCGGGCAACGAGCTCGTCGCGGTGGAACGGCTTGGTGACATAATCGTCGGCACCGAAGCCGAGCGCACGGACCTTGCTGTCCATCTCGCTGATGCCCGACAGGATCAGAACCGGGGTGCCGACCTTGGCAACGCGCAGTTTCTTCAGCACGTCGTAGCCGTGCATGTCCGGCAGATTGAGGTCGAGGCAGATGATGTCGTAATCGTAAAGCTTGCCGAGATCCAAACCTTCCTCGCCAAGATCGGTGGTATAGACATTGAAGCCTTCGGTACTGAGCATCAGCTCGATGCTCTTGGCAGTCGTCGGCTCGTCTTCAATCAGCAGCACACGCATAAGATTTGCCCCTTAGCTCGCACGGACCCTTGCCTGTTGGCCTTTGGAACCCGGTAACCTTGATTAATCATGCCATAAGTGAACTTAAAAGGTTAATTCCGCGTAAACGCCTGATTTACGGCGAGTCGCACGAAGAACGTTGCGCAGCTGCAACAGCATGGATGAGCCGAAACGATGTGGGTTGATCGCACTCTGTTCCTTGATGGCGAGGCTTTGGTCATCGACAAACCGGCCGGTCTGCCGGTCGATGCGCCGCGCGACGGGAGCCTTTCCCTGGAGAACCATCTCTTGCGGCTGCGCTTCGGATTCGAGCGTCCGCCGAGCGCGGTTCACCGCCTCGACCGCGACACAAGCGGCTGCCTGCTGCTCGCCCGCAACCCCAAGGCACACAAACGTTTTTCGCAAGCGTTCGAGGAGAATAGGGTACGCAAAACCTATCTCGCTATCGTCGACGGCATACCCGAGGCAGGCGAGGGCGTGATCGACATGCCGCTGTCGAAAATCTCATCGAAGGAGAAGGGTTGGCGCATCGTTCCCGATCCCAAGGGCAAGCCCTCGCTCAGCCGCTGGCGCGTCGCCGGGGTGAGAGGCGCCCGCGCGGCGATCCTGTTCATGCCCGACACCGGTCGCACGCATCAGCTCCGGGTCCACGCCGCCGAGGGACTGAAGCTGCCGATTTCGGGCGATCCCGTTTACGGTTCGGGCCGCGCGCCGATGCTGCTCCATGCGCTTTCGCTTTATCTGGACCGGGGCGACAAGCACCCGATCGAAGCGGAGGCGCCGCTGCCGCCCAGCTTCGTCTATGCCGGATTCGGCGATGTCCTCGCCTGAAGCGCCGAGCATCCCGGACGAGGCGCTGAGCGAGACCTTCATCGCCTCGAGCGGCCCGGGCGGTCAGAACGTCAACAAGGTCGCCACCGCCTGCCAACTGCGCTGCGACGTTTTCAAGCTCGGCCTTTCGCCGCCCGTCTACCAGCGGCTGAAGGAACTCGCCGGGAGCCGCATGACGCTTGGCGGCGAGATCGTGATCACCGCGCGCAGCTACCGCACCCAGGAAGCGAACCGCGAGGATGCCCGGGCGAGGCTGGCGGAACTGATCGCCAAGGCCCATGTCCGCCCGCAGAAACGCGTCAAGACCAAGCCGAGCCGAGCGGCCAAGGCCAAGCGCGTCGATGAAAAGAAGCAGCGCAGCGCCGTGAAGGGCGCGCGTGCAAAGCCGAGGATCGATTGATGTACGAGTTCAGGATCGAAGCCGCCGACAAAGCGGAGCTCTACCGGCAGCTCATCGAAGCGGCCGATGCGCTCACCGCGGGCGAGCCGGACGCGATCGCGAACATGGCGAACGTCGCTGCCTTGCTGTGGGAGAGCCTGCCCGACCTCAACTGGTCCGGTTTCTACCGCAACGTCGGCGGCGAGCTCGTGCTCGGCCCCTTCCAGGGGCGCGCGGCCTGCATCCGCATCCCCTTCGGCAAGGGCGTGTGCGGCACCGCGGCGGCGACGCTGGAGCCGCAATGCGTCGAGGACGTCCATGCCTTTCCCGGCCACATCGCCTGCGACAGCGCCTCGGCCTCCGAGCTGGTGGTCCCGATCGTCGAGGACGGCCGGCTGATCGCGGTTCTCGACCTCGACAGCCCCACGCCGGCGCGGTTCGATGCGGCGGATGTGGAGGGCTGTGTCACACTGGCACAGCTGCTCGCACCGCGGCTCTCCGGCGGTAGCAAAGGCGGTCACGGAGAGTTAAAAAACTCCTAACGGCTCCGACACGTCTTGTGGGGCCAGGCGCTTGTCCGAACAGGGGACGTGATCGATGAACAGCCTCAAACTCCTCGCCTTGGCGGCCACTGCCCTGGTCCCGGCGTCCACGCTCGCGCAGACCGTCACTCCCCCGCCGGAGGAGGACACGCCCGCCACGACGTTGAGGACGCCTGCGCCGCAGCCGACGCCGAGCCCGACTGCAACGCCGCGCCCGACCGCAACGCCCGCTCCAGTCGCCACACCCCGCGCAACGGTTACCCCGCGCCCGACGGCCACCCCTGTCCCGACCGCCACCCCTCGGCCGACAGCCGCCCCCACCGTGCGTGCCGCTCCCACGCCGACGCCGACCCCCGGTGTCACCTGGCAGCAGCGGCCGGCCCCGGCACCAACGCCCGCGCCCAGAGCGCCTGCAGCGACTGCACCCCCGGCTAGCGTCCGCTCCGCTCCGACAGCCCCGGTCGCGCCTCCGGCCACAGCCGTGCGACCCGCGCCTCCTGCGCCCGCCCGTATGGCTCCCGCTCCGTCATTTCCTCCGCCCGTCGCGGCGAGACCGGCACCGCCCGTGGGAGCCCGCGCGACCGCTCCCGTGCGGCCGCCCGTGATCGTGCACACGCCGCCGCCTCCCGGTCGTCACCAGGAGATGAGGGGCGACGTCCTCAGGGACGCTCCCGCTTATGGTCGGGAGCGCGTGATCGTGCGCCGCCGCATGATGAATGAGGGGTCCCGCCATGGCGCCGCCGCCGGCTACACCCGGATCGAGCGGGGCCACCATGTGCCCGGCTCTTGGATGCACCCGCGCTTCCACATCCAGGATTATGGGCGCTACGGCTTCTACCAGCCGATGTATGGCGGCCGCTGGATCCGCTATTATGACGACGCCCTGCTGGTCGACCCCCATGGCCAGGTGATCGATGGCGAATGGGGCATGAGCTGGGACGAATATGGCCCGGACTGGCGCCACGACGAGAGCGGCATACCCGAATATGCCGGCGTCGGCGACCATCATGCCGTTGACGAAGGCTATGGCGATGAAGGCTATGAATACGGGCAGGACGGCTACGGCTACCACTCCCCGCAGGCCGGAGCGATCGTGATCACGGAGACAGTCACGACCACCCCACCGACGGTGGAGGAGAAGGTCTGGTACGAGGACGTCCCCGTTCGTCACGCGCCGCGTCACTATAAGCGCAAAGGCCGTAAATAGGCCGCAGCAGCGTCAGGCGAGGCTGTCGAGCACCTCGTCCGACAGGTTGCCGGGAACGATGGTGAGCGGGCACGGCAAGCTGCCCGCCGCCGTTCCGCCGAAATGGCTGACGAGCGGACCGGGGCTGCCCTCTGCAGCGGCGCCCAGCACCAGGGCGGCGACGTCGGCGCGGCCCCTCAGCATTTCGTCTACTTCCTTGATTGAGTCGCCCTGCTTGACGGTGATCGAGGGCGTCAGCCCCGCTTCCTCTGCGATTGCGCCTGAGGCCTGCAGCACCATGGCTTCGGCGCGAAGCTGGGCCTCTTCCTCCATCGCCGCCTGGACGCCGCCCCATTGCACGAATTCGGGCGGCGGGATGACCGCGAGAAGCTCGACGGTGCCGCCCGTCCGCGCCGCGCGGCGCGCCGCATAACGCAGCGCCGCCCGCGCCTCCCGGCTTTCATCCATCACAACCAGGTAGGTGCGCATCTCTTCCCCTCTTTCGGCGAGATGCTGCGCTATCTGCCCGGGACCTGCAAGCGCTCGCTCCTCCGGCCTTGACCCGCCCATGTCTCTTGCTGTTTGGACGAAGCGCCCGGAGGCCCAGAGGAACGCCAGCGATGCCGATCGAACTCAAGATGCCCGCTTTGTCGCCGACGATGGAAGAGGGCACGCTCGCCAAGTGGCTGGTGAAGGAGGGCGACACGGTGGCGGCGGGGGATCTGCTGGCCGAGATCGAGACCGACAAGGCGACCATGGAGTTCGAGGCGGTCGACGAGGGGACGATCGCCAAGATCCTAGTTGCCGAAGGGACGGACGAGGTGAAGGTCGGGACCGTGATCGCGATCATCGCCGGCGAAGATGAAGATGCCGGCTCCGCGGCTTCCGCTCCCAACGCCGCGTCCGAGCCCGTCGGCAAGCCTGTCCTGAGCGACGCCGCAGGCGGCGTCGAAGGGGGCGGCGGCGAGACGGGGGCGGGGCAGCCGGCCAGTGCAGCGCCCACGCCCCAGCCTGACGTCAAGGGCTATGGCGCCAACCCGGCCGAGGACCAGCAGATCGCCCAAGCGCAACCCCAAGCACCTCAGCCGCAGGCGCTCCAGCCGCAGGCGTCCGCGCCGGCTCAGCCGCGCGCCGACGGCGGCGAGCGCGTCAAGGCGAGCCCGCTTGCCCGCCGCCTCGCCGAGCAGAAGGGCATCGACCTTTCGACCCTGTCGGGCTCCGGCCCAAGCGGGCGCATCGTGAAGGCTGATATCGACGGCGCGACGGGCAAGGCCGCCCCTGCGGCTGCTCCCGCCGCAGCACCGCAGCCGGTGGCGCAGCCAGCACCGGCCGCCGCTCCGCAGCCGGCGCCCGCTCCCGTCGCCGCCGCGTCCGCCATTCCCGACATCCCGCACGAAGTCGCGAAGCTCTCCAACATACGCAAGACGATCGCGCGGCGGCTCACCGAGTCGAAGCAGCAGGTCCCGCACATCTATCTCACGCTCGACATCCAGCTCGACGCGCTGCTGAAACTTCGGACGGAACTGAACGCGAGCCTTGAGGCGCGGGGCGTCAAGCTGTCGGTCAACGACTTCATGATCAAGGCGCTGGCCGTAGCGCTGATCGACGAGCCCAAGTGCAACGTCATGTACACGCCGACCGAGCTCGTTACCTTCAAGCGCGCCGACATTTCGGTCGCGGTGTCGACTCCCACTGGTCTCATCACGCCGATCATCGTCGACGCCAGTTCGAAGAGCCTCAGCGCCATCTCGACCGAGATGAAGGACCTCGCCGCCCGCGCCCGCGAGGGCAAGCTCCAGCCCCACGAATATCAGGGTGGAACGGCATCGGTGTCGAACATGGGCATGTACGGGATCAAGGATTTCGGCGCGGTCATTAATCCGCCGCAGGGCATGATCATGGCGATCGGCGCGGGCGAGAAGCGGCCCTATGTGGTCGACGGCGCGCTCGCCGTGGCGACCGTGATGAGCGCCACCGGCAGCTTCGACCACCGCGCCATCGACGGCGCCGACGGCGCCGCTTTGATGAAGCGGTTCAAGGAGCTGATCGAAAGCCCGCTGGGGATGATTGCTTGAGCCGAAGGGCCGAAGCCCATCGCTTGGTCGTTGCCTTCATGGCCGCGCCGCCGCTGACCTTTGCACTAGTTCTCGCTTGGGAGTACCTTAGTGGTCACGGCACCTTGTCGTCGACCTTCCATCCAGAAGCGATAGCATATCTGCTGGCCTTCATCGCAATCGGGCTGCTGCCGCTCATTACGGGCCTGCTCCTCGCCTGGTTCGCTCATGCGAGCCTGCCATTCCTTACGCCGGTGGTCAGATCTTCGGTGGCCGTCCTAATTTCGGCCGTTTCATCTGCGGCCCTCTATTTTCCGTCGTTCCAGTTTATCACAGGAGAGTCTTCTAACTCTTTGCTGTTGCTCCTGGCAGCGTTTCAAGGTTGCGTCGGAGGGCTGGTGATGATGACCCTCTTCCACAACCGGGCGAAAGCGACACTTCAATGGCTGACACTTACGACCTCATCGTCCTCGGCTCCGGACCCGGCGGCTACGTCGCCGCCATTCGCGCGGCGCAGCTCAAGATGAAGGTGGCGATCGTCGAGCGGGAGAAGCTTGGCGGCATCTGCCTCAACTGGGGGTGCATCCCCACCAAGGCGCTGCTCAGGACGAGCGAGATCAATCATTATCTGACGCATGCCTCCGCGTACGGCCTGACGGCCGAGAAGGTGTCGTTCGACTTGGCCAAGATCGTCGACAGGAGCCGCAAGGTCGCGGGGCAGCTCAACGCGGGCGTCAAGGGGCTGATGAAGAAGAACAAGATCACCGTCGTGGAAGGCGGGGGCGAGATTAGCGGCAAGGGGACGCTGAGGGTGGTCAAGGACGGCAAGACCACCGAGCTCGCCGCCAAACACATCATCGTCGCGACGGGCGCCCGCGCCCGGGACCTGCCGTTCGCGAAGGCCGACGGGGAGCGGGTCTGGACCTATCGCCACGCCATGGTGCCCAAGGTGATGCCCACCAAATTGCTTGTCATCGGATCGGGCGCGATCGGGGTGGAGTTCGCCAGCTTCTATTCGGACATGGGCGCGGAAGTGACGATCGTCGAGATGCTCGACCGCATCCTCCCCGTCGAGGACGCCGACATCTCCGCCTTCGTCCACAAGGCGCTCACCAAGCAGGGAATGAAGATCCACGTCTCCTCCGGCGTGGATAAGCTTGAAGCTGGACCCAACGGGGTGCGGGCGTCCTTGAACGGCGGCGCGGTCGAGGACTTCTCCCACGCCATCGTCGCGATCGGCATCGTGCCCAACACCGAGAATATCGGCCTGGAGGCGCTCGGCGTGAAGACGGAGCGCGGTCACATCGTCACCGACGGCTACGGCCGCACCAATGTCGAGGGCCTCTACGCCATCGGCGACGTCACCGGCCCGCCTTGGCTCGCGCACAAGGCAAGCCATGAGGGCGTGATCTGCGTCGAAGCCATTGCGGGCGTTAAAGGCGTGCACCCGATGGAGACCGGCAACATTCCCGGCTGCACCTACTCCCGCCCGCAGGTCGCGTCCGTGGGCTTCACCGAAGCCAAGGCCAAAGAGGTCGGCTACAAGGTCAAGGTCGGCAAATTCCCCTTCATCGGCAACGGCAAGGCGATCGCGCTCGGCGAGGCGGAAGGCTTCATCAAGACTGTGTTCGACGAGACGACCGGCGAGCTCCTGGGCGCGCACATGGTGGGCGCCGAGGTGACCGAGCTCATCCAGGGCTATGTCGTCGCCCGCCAGCTCGAGACCACCGAGGCCGAGCTCATGCACACCATCTTCCCGCACCCGACCTTGAGCGAGATGATGCACGAGAGCGTGCTCGATGCGTACGGGCGGGCCGTTCACTACTGAGAAGCGGCGGCGCACAATTCTTCAGTGGTCCGCCGGCGTATCATGCAAGGCGCGGCATCTCACTCGTAGATCGGCGGCCCGTCATTAAAGCGCGGACCGCCGAGTTGCGCTTAAGTGCGATCAGCCCTTGTTCACTCCGCCGGCACCGGCTGCGCCATCTGCGGCATCGCGGAGACTTCCGAACCCGGACCGCGAATGAACTCCAATATGTCACGGTTGACGAGGTCGGCGTGCGTGGAAGGCATGCCGTGGGGCAGTCCCGGGTAGATCTTCAGCGTGCCCTTCTTCAGCAGCTTGGCGGCCAGCGGTGCGGAGTCGGCGACCGGCACGACCTGGTCGTCATCGCCGTGCATCACGAGCACGGGAACCTCGATCCGCTGCAGATCGTCCGTGAAGTCGGTCTCCGAAAAGACCTTCACGCATTCGTAGTGAGCCTTGATGCTGCCCATCATGCCCTGCCGCCACCAGTTGCGGATGAGGCCCTCGATCCGCTGCGTGCCCGGCCGGTTGAACCCGTAGAATGGCCCGCTAGGAATATCGACATAGAGCTGCGCGCGATTGGCCGCGACGGCGGCGCGATACCCGTCGAATACCTCGATCGGCAGCCCCCCGGGATTCGAGTCCTTCTTGATCATTACTGGCGGAATCGCGCTGATGATCACGGCCTTGTAAACGCGGCCCGGCTCGGCGCGAGCGACATAGCGGGTAACCTCGCCGCCGCCCGTCGAGTGTCCGACGTGGACCGCCGACCTGAGATCCAGATACCGAGCGAGGTCGATCACATCCGCGGCATAGGTGTCCATGTCGTTGCCATGGTCGGTCTGCTCGGACCGCCCGTGGCCGCGCCGGTCGTGGGCGATGACCCGGAAGCCTTCGCCCAAGAAGAACATCATCTGATTGTCCCAGTCATCGGCGCTGAGCGGCCAGCCGTGATGGAAGACGATCGGCGGCGCGTCTTTCGGGCCCCAATCCTTGTAGAAGATGCCTGTGCCGTCACTGGTGGTGATCATGGGCATGCTCTCGCCCTCCCCTTCATGAAGGATCCCGGCCTGCAGGGCCGGTGCCGGCGCATCGAGGAAGCTATTCTCGGCGGGCGAAAGCTACTGGTCCGTCGGCTTCAAATCCGCAACCACGCGGCCAACCTTTATCAGCTTCCGGCGACCCGAGCCATTGCAAACCGCGGCGCGCCAGTTCGAGCGGCTTGCTTTCAAGAGTGCTCCTGTAGGCGGTGCGGCAGAGCGACAATCAGCGTTGACGAAGACGCGGCTGGCTCGTCCTCGCTTCAGAAGTGCTGCGGCTTAGGGCTGCCGACTTTTTGCAAGATGATGCACGAGAGCTTGCTCGATGCTTACGGGCGGGCGGTGCTTCACTAGGACAAGCTTGGGAGGTCCTCGTCTCCCTCTCACTGCTGCACTCTTGCGCACCTGATGCTATAAGAGCGCGATCGCGGTGCTAGCGTCGGCCCCGACAAGCTTCTGGAGTCGCATGTGAAAAGACGCACTTTCCTCGCCGCCGCACCTGTTGCCGTCGTCGGTCTCTCGGTCGCGCGCGGTTCGGCAGCGCAAACGGGCGGAGCCGTGGAGCCGCTGAGCCCTGCTTTGCCCGCGACGCAATTTTATCCGGACGTGGAGGCGGGGGACCGGCCCGTCGGCGCGAGCTTCGGGACGCGGTCGGAGGTGTTTGGGCGGAACGGCGCGGCGGCGACATCCCATCCGCTCGGCACGCTGGCCGGGATCGAGATCTTGAAAAAGGGCGGCTCGGCAGTCGATGCCGCAATCGCCATCAATGCCGCGCTCGGCTTCCTCGAGCCTACCGCGAATGGCATAGGCGGCGACCTCTACGCCATGCTGTGGGACCCAAAGGCCTCGCGCGTGGTGGGGATTGCCGGCTCCGGCCGATCGCCGCGGGCGCTCGACCTCGCGACTGTCCAATCCAGGGCGCGGGGCGGCATCCTTCCGAATTACGGCGCAGTGACGGTGACGGTGCCGGGGACCGTCGACGCGTGGTGGCGGCTTCACCAGCGCTACGGCAAGCTGCGCTGGGCTGAGCTGTTCGAGCCCGCCATCGCCTATGCGGAAGGCGGCGTGCCGCTCTCCCCCGTGGTCGCTTATTACATGAACCGCGCGATGGCCAATTATGCGCGGCCGAACATGGGCATCGAGGAGATCGCCAACGCGCAGGCGACCTACGCTTCCGGCGACCGGGCGCGGGCCGGCGAGATCTTCCGCAATCCCGACCTCGCCCGCACCTACCGATTGATCGCGAAGGGAGGGCGCGACGCCTTTTACGAGGGCGAGATCGCGCGCACCGTCGAAGCCTATTTCAAGCGCATCGGCGGCTGGATGACGCGCGCGGACCTCGCCGCCCATCAGAGCGAGTGGAGCGAACCGGTGGCGACCACCTATCGCGGCGTCACCGTCCACGCGATCGGCGCCAACACCCAGGGCATCGCCACGCTGCAGATGCTCAACATGCTCGAAACGATGGACATGAAGGCGGCGGGCTTCCAGACGCCCATGTCGATCCACCTCCAGGCCGAGGCCAAGCGCCTCGCCTATGAGGATCGCGCGCGTTATTATGCCGACCCGAACTTCTCCCGCATTCCCACCGAATGGCTGGTCTCCAAGGACTATGCGGCGCAGCGGGCGAAGCTGATCCGGCCGGACCGGATCAATCCCACCGTCGCCCCGGGGCAGGCGCCCTCGCAGGGAGACACGACTTACTTCGCCGTCGCCGATCGCAACGGGATGATGGTGTCGCTGATCCAGTCCAACTTCCGCGGCATGGGATCCGGGCTCGTTGGAGACGGTCTCGGCTTCATGTTCCACGACCGCGGCCAGCTCTTCACCCTGCAGGAGGGGCACCCAAACATGTACGCCCCCGGCAAGCGGCCCTTCCAGACGATCATCCCCGGCTTCGCCACGCGCGACGGCAAGCCCTGGCTCTCGTTCGGAGTGATGGGCGGCGACATGCAGCCGCAAGGGCAGGCGCAGATCATCCTCAACCGCGTTGATTACGGGCTGGACGGGCAGGCGGCGGGCGATTCGCCGCGCTGGCACCATGAGGGGTCGTCCGAGCAGATGGGCGAGGACGACAAGAGCATCGGCGGCACCGGGCTTCTCCGGCTGGAAAGCGGTGTTCCGGAGCGGACCGCCCGCACGCTCGCGGAAATGGGCTGGCGGCTCGGCCCATCGGATGGCGGTTTCGGGCGATACTCATCCGTCGAGCGGCGGGAGAGCGGGGGCGCGCTGGTCTACGCTGCCGCCGCGGACGTGCGCGCCGACGGGATGGGTCTCGCCTACTGAGACTGCGCGCCGGCTGCTGCCCGCCCGATCAGCAGCCCCGGTCAGAGCAGTCAGCTTGGTCACCCCGCGCTTGGGAAAAGGGCGAAGCGCTTGGCAGCGATGTCCGCCACGCGGGTGCGGTAGTCGTCATAGCAGGCGCTGCCGGGACGAACGATTCCGAGGACCGGCTCCCCCTCCCCGCGCCAGGGGGTGAGGCAGATGGGCGAGGCGGCGGGAGTGAGCTGAGAGCCGGTGCCGACCACGAGGGTGGTGAGGACGCCGTTCATCGTGCCCTGGATGGTCGGGCGGCCGAGCACGATCATGCGGTGCTGGCCGTGGAAATTGGTGACCAGGTAGATGTGCCCGGAAAGATAGGGGAAGGAGACGAGGCCCTGCTGGGTGAACTCGGCGTCGAGGCGGGAGGCTTCGGCGAAGCGCAGGTGGCAGGCCTCGTCGTCCCAGTTGATGACGGTAATGTAGGCGTAGATGGCGCCGGGCTCGTCGAGCGAGGGGCGCAAGGTGAGGTAGCGGCCCTCCAGCCACTGAACGGCCGGGCGGGCATAAGCGCCGAGATCGTCGGGGGCGAGGCCGGTGCGCTCGCTCGGCGCAGCTGCGGCTGGGGCGGTTGCTGGCTCGGAATCGCGGAGCTTCATCTTCAGCGCGTCCTCCAGGCGAACCACGGTACCCAGGGTGAAGGAGCGGCGGCCGGCGAGCGCTTTTTCAAGCGTCGAGATGCTGATCCGGGCTTCGTCGGCGAGCCACTGGCGCGAGAGGCGGCGGCGCGCCAGTTCCTCGCGGACCCGCTGCGCGACCGCCTTGCTCTGCGCCTCGATGATGTCGTCCTGCACCGAAGTCGTGCCTCCCTCGGCTCCTTATCCGCACATTTCCGTACTTCTCGTCAACTTGCTGCCGATTTGGGCGGACAAAGCGGCGGCACTGGCGGCAAATTGCCGACACTTCCTCTGTTGGCGGCCGGTGGAAGAGAGCATCGGGGGTGCAACGACTTTTGTGGGGATCAACGGGTCATGGACCGGGACGACGAAGCCGAGCAGCATGAGGCCATGCTCATGGGCGTGTGCGTCCAGCTTGCGAGCTGGATGGACGTCCATCCTTCGCTCGTGCGCGTGAACGTGGTGCTGGCCGGGATCCTGTTCTTCCCGCTCGTCATCGCGGCCTATGTGCTTTCGGGCCTGCTGATGGGCCGGCGCAGCATAGCCTATTGAGGCCGACGCTCTCTTTCTTTCTTCGCTCGGCTGGTGAAGAACGGCTCCGACATGCGGCATCGATGCCGCCGCTGAACGGAGCCCCGATGACCAGGACATTCCTTTCCGCCCTCCTGCTGAGCGCCGCCGCGCCCGCCGCCGCCGAGACGGTGGTCGTCACCGCCGACCGGATGGTGGACGTGCTCGCCGGGCGGGTCGTCGAGGAGCCGGTGATCGTGATCACCGACGGGCGGATCGCATCGGTGGTCGGGCGCGGAGGGGCGCGGCCGGTGATTCCGGCGGGGGCGACGCGGGTGGACCTGCCCGGCAAGACTTTGCTGCCCGGTCTCATCGACATGCACGTCCATCTCGACAGCAACCCGCGCTACGGCGGCTATACCGGACTGCAGTTCACCGATCAGTTCTGGACGGTGCAGGGCGTCGCCAATGCAAGGTCGATGCTGGAGGCGGGCTTCACGACGGTGAGGAACGTCGGATCGGACAATTATTCGGACGTCGCGTACAAGCAGGCGATCGAGGAAGGTTTGATCCGGGGGCCGCGGATCGTGCCGGCCGCCCATTCGCTCGGCGCGACCGGTGGGCATTGCGACCAGACCTACCTGCCGCCCTCCTACGCAGCGCGCGGCAAGGCTGTCGGCGATGGGCCGCAGGAGCTGCGCACCCGCGTGCGTGAGCAGCGCAAATATGGTGCCGAGGTGATCAAGGTATGCGCCACGGGCGGCGTGTTTTCCCGCAACACGGAGCCCGGCCAGCAGCAATTGAGCGAGGAGGAACTGCGCGCCATCGCGGATGAGGCTCGGCAATGGGGACTGCGCACCGCCGCCCACGCGCACGGCGCCGCGGGAATCAAGGCCGCGATCCGGGCGGGGATCGACACGATCGAGCATGCCAGCCTGGCCGATGAGGAGGGCATCCGGCTGGCTGCCCAGCGCAAGCAGCCGGTCTGGTTCTCCATGGACATCTTCAACACCGACTACACGCAGGCGGAAGGCAAGAAGAACGGCGTGCTGGAGGACAATCTGCGCAAGGACCGCGAAGTGGCGCAGATCCAGCGCGACAATTTCCGGCGCGCGCACCAGGCGGGCGTGAAGATGGTGTTCGGATCGGACGCCGGCGTGATGCCGCACGGCACGGCGGGCGGCCAGTTCCGCACCATGGTCGAATATGGGATGACGCCGATGGAGGCGATCCAGGCGGCGACCCGCAACGCCGCACAGGCGCTCGGGCGCGAGCGGGACGTAGGGGCGATCGCGCCTGGGCGTTTTGGCGACCTGATCGCAGTGGACGGCGATCCGCTCCGCGACGTCAGTGCGCTGCGGGACGTCGACGTGGTGATCAAGGGCGGCAAGGTGGAGAAGAACGAGCCCTGACCTCGCTGCTGCCCTCTGCACGCCCCGCAGGGACGCTGTCACGCGAGGAGCCGCGCACCTTCGCTGAGGATGAGACCGCCCTTCGTGAGTGGCGCTTGCACGATCGCTGTGCGAGTATTCGCAGCTGACAATCAGAAGCGCGGGGATTGAAAAGATGTTCAGGGGCAAGGGGATGCGGAGCGCGAGCGGCGTTGCGGCGCTGGTGTTAGGGACGATCTGTGCTCAGCCGTGCCTCGCTGCGGAAGATCATCGAGAACTGCAATTTGGCGAGACGAGACGGGCGGCTTTTGCCGGAACCGCCTTTCGCCTTGAGCTCGGTCGCGTTGCAAAGGCGCCGACGGCGCGCCTCCAGGTCGGGATGAGGTCTGTGTCCGCGGGCGCGCAATCGTCTGCGGCCACGCGCACCAGCCATATGCCTGCGTTGGAGATCGGTCTCGGCGGGAGGGAGACAGGAAGTCTCTTTATAGCCGGCCGGCCTGCACGTCAGATCGAGAAGAAACTTGGAATGCTCGACACGGCTGAAACGGCGATGCTGGTGGGAGCGGTCGTCTTTGTGGCGGTGGGACTGCTCGTCATCACAAATCTGAACGGTCTGGACGACGGCGAAGCCGACTAGCGGCTCGGCAGGGGGGTGTTGAATTCCTCATCCGTTGAAGACTGGCGCTGGTGACGAGTGGTGCAATCCTCTTCCGTGAGCCCTCAAGAGTCTGGAAAGGAAAATGACGTCTCGATGGTTCGCCGCGTCAGGATCGTTCCCGTTTCGCTGCGAATGACGACTTCTTGTTGATGCTGGGGCCCGCCGGCGCAGGTCGCCGCAACGCCCATGGCGCGGGTGAGGCCGTCCCGCTGAGCTTCCGGGAGCGGCAGCCACGCCTCCTGCGATATCATCGCCTCGACCGGACTGTTGAGGATCAAAGCGCCGCTTTTGGTGGCTTCCTTCATCGCCGCTTGCGCGTCATCGCAGATCTTCTTCGGCAAGGCTGTTGCCGGTGGGCGCGGCTCTGGAGGTTCGGGCTCACAGCCGGCAAGCAATCCCAGGATTGGTAAAGCGACAATGGCTCTCACCGATGCTCCTCTCGTATGCGAACTGACCCTGTACACCGGTAGGAAAGTGCCACAATTCGATAAGATGTCCGCGCATCGGGAAAAGGCCGAAACAACGGCGCAGGCCGAAAGGGCGTGTCCGCCCCTCCGGCCTGCAATCTTAGACTGCGTTCTCCTAAGGTCTAGCTAGCGGGCGCTAGCACGATATCTTGGTCGAGAAATGCCCGGCCCGGCATGTTGAGCGGCATCTCTGCACTCGTGCCGGTCACGAAGAATCCTGCGATGGGCAGGGCCACGACCGCGCCCACGACTCCCGCTGTGCCCGTCTCGCCCCGGCTGTCCATCTCACCCTTCAGGCGGACACTCGTGCCGTTGATGTTGACCGACTTGATAGCGAGCTGGATGGCACCTGACTTGCCCCACATGCCCTTGTTGCGGACGTGGGTCAGGACGCCTTCGACGGGACTGCGGGCCGGAATGACGACACGCCCGTTCAGCATCACGTCGTGAGCCACTTCCAGCTGCACACGCTGGCCAACCTTTAGCACCTTGCCCTTTGTCGTCAGCGCTTGGCCAAGCGCGACGGGAACGGGCGCACCAGCACGCAGCACGTCGCCCGACGTTTGCGGCTGGACCGGGGTAACGCTCTGGCTTTGCGCTGTGGCCGTCGCCGTCGGGCTGACGACAGTCTGGGCGACGACAGGCGTGGCGAGCAGCAACACGGGCGCGACGAAGATCTTAGAAAGCATAGTTTTTTCCCCCTTGAGACGCAGAGCGCGTCCCCAGGTGGAGTGCCATAGCGTCAGCGACCTAGTAAAGCGTTAAGGCAAGCCAATGTCCGAAATGGCTGGAAATGAGGACATCCTGCAACCGGTCCTCCTAATCGATCAAGGCGCGAAGCGGGGAGCTTCGGCTTCAGCGAGAATAAGGGCGAACTGGTCGGCCTCGTCGGTCCATTCGTGGGCCACGCCCCAGCCGGCGGCGCGGAGGAGGAGGCGAGCGTCGCGCATGCCGTATTTGTGGCTGTTCTCGGTGTGGATGGTCGAGCCCGTGCGGAAGGAGAAGGGGGTGCCTGAGACGGTGAACTCCACGTCGCGCTGAGCTTCAAGGTGCATTTCGATGCGGCTCATCCGATCGTTCCAGATGGCGCGGTGGCGAAAAGCGTCGACGGGCACGGTGCCGTCCAGCTCGGCATTGATGCGGTGGAGGAGGTTGAGGTTGAACTCGGCTGTGACGCCGGCCGCATCGTCATAGGCGCGGATCAGCAGTTCGGGATCCTTGATGCGATCCATGCCAATCAGCAGCCAGGCGCCGACGCCAAGCGTCTCCTTCATCGTGCGAAGCAGATCTACGGCGGTGCGGGCGACGAGATTGCCGATGGTGGAGCCGGGGAAGAAGCCAAGCTTAGAGAGCGCGGCGACCTCGCGCGGCAGCGCGACCGGCTGCATGAAGTCGGCTTCGATGGGGTAGATGGGGAGCCCATCAAATCCCTCCTGAAGATCGGCGGCGCTGTCTCTCAAGAACTCGCCCGAAATGTCGATCGGCACATAAGCCGAGGGTTCGACGGCGCGCAGCAAGATGGGCGTCTTTGCCGAGGAGCCCGAGCCGAACTCGACGACGGCATCGCCCTTGCCCACGATCCGCGCCACGTCAGGGCTGTGGCGCTCGAGCAGGCCGCGCTCGGTGCGGGTGAGGTAATATTCGGGGAGATCGGTGATCGCCTCGAACAGCTCGGACCCGCGGCGGTCATAGAGCCAGCGCGCGGGAATGGCGGGGATCGGCGCGGCCAGGCCGGCGAGCACGTCGGCACGAAAGGCGGGGTCCGCATCCAAGATCTGGCGTGGCACGTCCACTAAAGGTCGCGCGCCAAGCGAAGGCCGGCAAACTGCCAGCGCTGGTGCGGGTAGAAGAAGTTGCGGTAGCTTGCTCGAACATGGCCCCGAGGGGTGGCGCAGCTGCCGCCGCGCAGGACGAACTGGCCGCACATGAACTTGCCATTATATTCGCCCACCGTCCCCTCGGCGGGCTTGAAGCCGGGATAAGGCGTGAACGCACTCATCGTCCATTCCCAGACGTCGCCGAACATCTGCCGCGGGCCGCTGACTTGGGGAGCGACGCCGGGCCGGACGGGGCCGGCTTCGTCGAGGAGATTGCCCTCGGTGGAGCCCAGGCCCGCGGCCACGACTTCCCATTCGGCCTCGGTGGGAAGGCGTGCCTTGGCCCAGCGCGCGAAGGCGTCCGCTTCATAATAGCTGATGTGGCAAACGGGCTCTTCGGGCGCGACCGGCTTCAGGCCGTCGAGGCCAAAGCGATGCCACGCATCACCCGCGCGGCGCCAATAGAGCGGGGCCTCGATCCGACTCTCCCGGATCCAGGCCCAGCCGTCGGCCAGCCAATGCTCGGGCTCCTGGTAAGCGCCCGCCTCCATGAAGCGCAGCCATTCGCCGTTGGTGACGAGGCGGTCGGCGAGCTCATAGGGGCGCAGAAGTTGCTGATGGCGCGGCGCTTCGCTGTCGAAAGCGAAGCCGGAGCCGGAGTGGCCGATCTCGACGATGCCGCCGCGGCTCGCGATGCCGCCGATCTGCGGTGCGGGCTGCGGCTTCGGATCGGGGCGCTCCCACACAGCCGGTGCGAGCGGGCTTTCGGCGAACAGCGCCAGCATATCCATCAGAATCAATTCCTGGTGCTGCTGCTCGTGCTGGATGCCGAGTTCGACCAGTTCGCGCGCGTGCGGCGGGAGCAGCGGCAAGGCGGCCGCGAGCGCCTCGTCGACATGATCGCGATAGGCGAGCACTTCGCTAAGAGAGGGGCGACTCAGCATTCCTCGCTTCGGCCGCGGGTGACGCTCGCCTTCGCCTTCATAATAGCTGTTGAAGAGGAAGGACCAACGCTCGTCGAACAGGCCGTAGCCGGGCACATGGTCGCGCAGGATGAAGGTTTCGAAGAACCAGCTGGTGTGACCAAGATGCCATTTGGCGGGCGACGCATCGGGGTGCGGCTGGACGGTGGCGTCGGCGTCCGAGAGCGGCGCGGCGATGTCCCGGCTCAGCGTGCGCACCTGGAGGAAACGCTCCGCCAGCGCATCGTTTCTTGTCGCCGGCCGGACCAATGTCGCCATACTCTACTCCCTGACGTCGACGCTTACAGGAGCGCTCGGCGAGATCAAAATATCCCTATGGCGTCTGGCGTACCGAACAGGGAGATCAGCCCCCGCGGGTTGCGCCCGGCTGCCAGAGCGTGTCGCCGCCCTCCGCCTTCGCGACGTGGCGGGCGAGGACGAAAAGGTGGTCGGAAAGCCTGTTGATGTAGATGAGCACCTGGGGGTTCAACGCCACTTGGGCCGCGGCGACAACGGCCATGCGCTCGGCGCGGCGGACGATCGCTCGGGCGAGGTGGAGGTGGGCCGATCCTGCAGCGCCGCCGGGAAGGATAAAGCTGCGGAGCGGCTCCAGCTCCTCGTTCATGCCGTCGATCTCGCGCTCGAGCCGTGCCACTTGTTCCGAAGTGACACGGAGAGTCATTTCGCCGGGAGTGAAATCCTCGCCCGGAGTGGCGAGGTCGGCGCCGAGATCGAACAGCTCGTTCTGGATGCGGCCGAGCATATCGCGATGCGCTTCGCCGCGCACGTGGAGGAGCGCCATGCCGAGCGCGCTGTTCGCCTCGTCCACATCGCCGATCGCCGCCATGCGGGCGTGCGACTTGGACACACGCGAGCCGTCGACGAGGCCCGTCTCGCCGGCATCGCCGGTGCGAGTGTAGATTTTCGTGAGCTTGACCAGATCAGCCTCCGCTGCCGCCCGCCACGGCGAGCAAGAGCACGACCAACATGATGGCCAGCGCCTGGAACATGACGCGTTTCCTCATCAGATCCTGACTGCGCATGCCAGTGACGTCCTTGCCCTGCGCCATGCCGATCACACCCTTGACCAGCACGAAGAGCGTCGCGCCCGCGGCGAGCACGATGGCGATAATGAGGAGGGTTTGCATGGCACCTATCTAGGGTGCCGCGGACGTAAATCCAGCGGGCAATATGCCGTCCAGAAGGTCCGCCGCGAGACGCTTCGGGTCGGCTCCGGCAGCGCGGAGATCGGCGATGGTGGCGGCGCCATTCCGCTTGGCGAGGCGGCGGCCCTTCTCGTCTGCGAGCAAGGCGTGGTGGTGGTAGCGCGGCACGGGAAGGCCGAGCAGTTCCTGGAGAAGGCGATGGACGTCGGTGGCGGCGAACAGATCGCGGCCGCGGACGATGTCGGTGACGCCTTGCGCGGCATCGTCAACGCTGACTGCAAGATGGTAGCTGGTCGGCGCGTCCTTGCGGGCGAGGACCACGTCGCCGAAGCGGTCCGGCTCGGCGAGCACCTCGCCGGCCGCGGCATCACTCCAGTGAAGGTCGCCGACCTCCCGAACCGCCTTCATCATGTCGAGCCGCCAGGCGTGCGGCTCGTGGTGAGCCCGGTGTGAGCGCTCGCTCTCGCTCAACCGGGCGCACGTCCCCGGATAGACCGGCCCGTCCGGCCCATGCGGAGCCGATGCGCTGGCGGCGATCTCGGCGGTGATGGCGGAGCGGGTGCAGAAGCAGGGATAGACGAGGCCGCGAACTTTCAGCCGATCGAGCGCCTCCGCGTAGAGCGCAAGGCGCTGCGACTGGCGCAACACTTCCCCGTCCCAACCGATGCCGAGCCAGGCGAGGTCCCCCAGGATCGCTTGAACATGCTCCTCACGCGCCCGGCCCGGATCGATATCCTCGATGCGCAGGAGCAAGGTGCCGCCTTGCTCACGCGCGTAGCGGTGGGCGAGCAGGGCCGAATAAGCGTGACCCAGATGAAGCCGGCCGGTGGGGGACGGCGCGAACCGTGTGACGACGGAAATCAAGGCACTGGCTCTTGACCGCCAGTCGGCTCTTGTGGTGTCATGATGGCGTCACGTGAAGCAGCCACAAGCGTGACGCGAACAGGAGAAGCGGCCCGAAAAGCCAAATCTCCCCGGTTCTGAGTGCGACAGGCGTGGGAGCGGCGTTTCGGGAGAATATCTCCGCACGAAACGGGAGGCCTGTGCCGGTTCATGTATCACCCCGATCTTATCCGACATCCCGATAGCTGCCCGGCCCTTGTCCTCAACGCCGATTACACGCCGTTGAGCTATTATCCCTTGAGCGTGTGGCCGTGGCAGACGGCGGTCAAGGCCGTGTTCCTGGAGCGTGTCGACATCGTCGCGAACTATGCGCGCGAAGTGCACAGCCCGACGCGGACGATGCAGATCCCCAGTGTGATTGCGCTCCGCCAATATGTGCGGCCGTCCGAGCATCCCGCCTTTACCCGGTTCAACCTGTTCCTGCGCGACCGCTTCGTCTGCCAATATTGCGGCGATCCGCGGGAACTGACCTTTGACCATGTCATCCCGCGCGCGCAGGGCGGGCGGACGACCTGGGAGAATGTCGCCACCGCTTGCGCGCCGTGCAATTTGCGCAAAGGCGGGCGAACGCCGCAGCAGGCGCACATGCAGCTGTATCGCTGGCCGATCCGGCCGACGAGTTGGCAGCTGCAGGAGAATGGGCGCAGCTTCCCGCCCAATTACCTGCACGATACCTGGCGGGATTACCTCTATTGGGACATCGAGCTGGACGCTTAGCCGGCCGAGGCAGAACAGCCTGTCATTGGGAGGAGCGGAGCAACGAAGCAATCCAGCGGGAGCCCGGCGCCGTACTGGATTGCTTCGCTGCGCTCGCAATGACGAGGGGGTTATCCCTTCCTCCGCCCCGTCGGGGCGTGGAAGTCCGGATCTTTGGTGGCGATCCAGGCGATGAACTTCGCCAGCTCCGGGTGGGCGCGGAGCGCTTCGGGCGTCGAATAGCCTCGCTCCAGTTCCTTGTTGCCGAGGGTCTTGTGGATGGTGCGGTGGCAGATGGGGTGGACCGGCACGGTTTCGCGGCCGCCGCGGCTTTTCGGGATCGGGTGATGCCATTCGACGCGCGTGCCCAGCGGACGCTCGCACAGGAAGCAGGTCAGCTCGGGTCGCGCAGCCAATGTCGCAACGTGAAATAAACGCCGACTGCGGCAGCGATGAGCACGCAGATGCCGACGACGCCCCAAAAGGCCCAGGGGTGCTGCGCATAAGGGATGCCCTCGACGTTCATTCCGAGCAGGCCGGTGATGAAGGTCAAGGGCAGGAAGATGAAGGCGATGACGGAGAGCTCGAGCCCGCGCTGGTCGAGCTGCTCGGCGCGAAGGTCGGTGATCTGTTCGTGCAGGAGTCCGGCGCGTTCGCGAACCGCTTCCAGCTCTTCGGCCATGCGGGCGAACTTGTCTGCCGCCTCGCGGATGTGAAGCCGGTCGTCCTCGCTCAG
>NZ_CADCWD010000010.1 GCF_902806315.1 uncultured Sphingosinicella sp. | reverse complement strand
CCTCTGGGGCCTGCCGGACCCACGCACGCTCCACTGGATCGATCCGCCGCCCGCGGCAGCGATCGACGAAGCACGCAAGCGCCTCCTCAGCCTCGGTGCGCTCGACGATGCTGGCCGCCCGACCCCGCATGGGAAGGCCATTGCGGACCTCCCTTTGCCTCCGCGTCTCGCGCATATGCTGACCGAGGCCGACGCACGCGGATGGGGCGAGGCGGCGGCCGAGATCGCCGTGCTCCTGTCCGAACGCGGGCTCGGAGGCAATGACATCGACCTTGAGCTCCGCCTCCGCCGCTGGCGCGCCGACCGCGGCAAGCGCGCGGACGCGGCTCGGGGGCTGGCGAAAAAATGGATCTCACTCGCTCGGTCGTCCCGATCGAGGCCGATGGGCGAGCCGAGCCCGATTGGCACCTGCGTCGCTCTCGCTTTTCCCGACCGGCTGGCGAAGCGCCGCGACGCCTCGGGCGAGAATTGGATATCCGCAGGCGGGCGCGGCTTCCGCCTCGACCCGCTCTCACCGCTCGCGCGCGAAGAGTGGCTGGCGGTGGCCGAAGTCGGCGGCATGGCCGCAGGCGCTCGGATACTCTCCGCCGCATCCATCGACGAGAGCATGGTCGAAGCCCTGTTCGGTGACCGGATCGAGACCGGCACCCAGGTCGAGTTCGACGCGAAGACCGGCACCGTCCGCGCCCAGAGAGGCCGGCGCCTCGGCGCCATTCGCCTCAACGAAGGGCGCGACGCCACGGCCTCTGCCGAAGCGATCGCCGCCGCCCTCCTCCGAGGAGTCCGCGAGCACGGCCTTCACCTGCTGCCTTGGAGCGAGGGCACTCAGTCGCTGCGCAGGCGGGCCGCTTTCGCGCGGCTCCACGACCCCTTGCTCCCCGACATCTCCGACGCGGCGCTCACCGCCTCGCTGGACGAGTGGCTCCCCTTGCTTGTCTCGGCCAGGAACCGGCTGTCGGCGATCGATCCGGGCGCCCTTTCGGGCACGCTCGACGCGCTGCTCGGCTATGAAGGCCGCCGCACCGTCGACCGGCTCGCCCCCGCTTCGTTCGAAACGCCCGCGGGCAGCAGCCATCCGATCGACTATGAAGCCGAGGCCGGGCCGACCGTGACCACGCGGGTTCAGGCGGTGTTCGGCCTCGCCGAGCATCCGACGGTGGCCGGCGGCCGGGTGCCGCTCGTCCTCAGCCTCACCTCGCCTGCCGGGCGCCCGATCCAGACCACGCGTGACCTTCCCGGCTTCTGGGCAGGGAGCTGGTCCGCGGTCGCAAAGGAGATGCGCGGGCGCTACCCAAAGCATCCCTGGCCCGACGATCCGGCGCGAGCCGATCCGACGCTCAGGACCAAGAAGGCGAGCCAGCGCCAGCAAGGCGGTTGATCTTGAGGCCCCGCTTGGGGCATCCAGCGCCCAGTTTCAGGAGCATCCAATGGCCGCGCGCATCTTCCAGATTTCAAAGGCGGTGAACCAGTCCGGGCAAGGGCGCTCGGGCAAATGGGTGCTGGAGTTCGAATCGCACGCCAGGAAGCGCCCCGACCCGCTCACCGGCTGGTCGGGCGGCGCGGACACTCAGGCGCAGGTCTCGATCAACTTCGACAGCCTGGAAGCCGCTACCGCTTATGCCGAGCGCGAAGGCATCGCCTATCACGTGATCCCGGCGACCACGCGCAAGCTCCGCATCCAGTCCTACGCCGACAACTTCAAGTAAGCACCCGCCCTAGAGGGCGATGGCGACGGTCTTGAGCTCCGTATAGGCCTCGATGCCGTAGCGCCCGCTCTCACGGCCGAAGCCCGATTGCTTGTAGCCGCCGAATGGCAGCGAGGTGTCCGCGGCCGAGTTGGTGTTGCCCCACACCATGCCGGCCTTCAGCTTCGCGGCCAGCTTGTGCATCGCCGAGACGTCGCGGGTCCAGATCGTCGCGGCGAGCCCGTAGCTGGTGTCGTTGGCCTGCCGCGCCACCTCGTCGAGATCGTCGAAGCGCTGCGCCGCGAGCACCGGCCCGAAAATCTCCTCGCGCACCACCGACATTTCCGGCTTCACGTCGACCAGAATCGTGGGGCTCACGAAATAGCCGTCCCCGCTCGGCGCCTCGCCGCCGTGGAAGACGGACGCGCCGGCCTTCCGCCCCTGCTCGATATAATTCATTACCCGGTCGCGCTGCTCGGTCGAGACGAGCGGGCCCATCATCGTGTCGGGCGCAAGGCTCGGGCCGACCTTGAAGCGGCCGGCGGCTTCGGCAACCGCCTCGATCAGCCGGTCGAAGATGTCGCGATGCGCGTAGAGGCGCGAGCCGGCGATGCAGACCTGCCCGGCATTGGCGAAGATCGCCCGCGCCGCGCCCGCTCCGGCCTTGGTGATGTCGACGTCCGGAAGGACCAGCACCGGCGACTTGCCGCCAAGCTCCAACGTCACCCGCTTCAGCGTTTCCGTGGCGGTGCGGTTGATGATCTTTCCGACTTCGGTCGATCCGGTGAAGGCGACCTTGTCCACCAAAGGCGAGCGCACCAGCCGGTCTCCGGCGGTCTCGCCGAGGCCGGTGACGAGGTTGAATACGCCGGCCGGGAAGCCCGCCTCGGCGATGAGGTCCGCCAGGCGAAGCGCGGTGAGGCTGGTCTGCTCGGCGGGCTTCAGGATCACGGTGCATCCGGCCGCAAGCGCGGGCGCGATCTTCTGCACCGCCATCATCAGCGGGAAATTCCAGGGCACGATCTGCACCGCCACCCCGATCGGCTCGCGCCGCACATAAGCGTGAAGCGTGCCGGTCGGGAAACCGGAAGGCTCGACATGCTCGCCCGAAATCTTGGTCGCCCAGCCCGCCATGTAGCGCAGGGTCTGCACGCATTTAGGGAGGTCATAGCCTTGGCTGGCCGAGCGCGGCTTGCCATTGTCGATCGATTCCAGCTCGGCGAGCTCCGGGATGTTCGCCTCGATCAAGTCGGCCAACCGGCTGATCAGCCGCTCCCGCTGATAAGGCGACAATCCCGTCCAGCGCCCATCGTCGAACGCGGTCCGCGCCGCCTGCACCGCCCGGTCGGCATCCTCATCCGACGCGTCGACGAATAACGAGACCTGGCGCCCCGTGGACGGATCGTAGGCGGCGATCGTCTTGTCATGCGTGGAGCGAACCCACTCGCCGTTGATGAACAAGGCCGGCTCGCGCTTCAGCAGCGCCTGCACGCCGTCGGAATATGCCGGTTGCGCGGAAATGCGGGTCATTTCGTTCATCGTTCGAGTCCTTCCAAAAACTTGGCGGCGCTATAGCGGGTCGTTCCGGGCGTTGGAAATCAGGCCAGCATCTTCCTCGCCGATTGAACCATCCTGTCGGGATGCTGCTCGCGCGGAGGGATGGCGCGGCCCTTCTGCACCGCGGGCCGCGTGGCAATCGCATCGAGCCATCGTGTCAGATTCTTCAGGCCCGCAATATCGATGCCCGGCCATTCGTAAATGTGGACCCACGACCAGTTGGCGATGTCGGCGATCGAATAGTCGCCCGCGAGATATTCGCGATCGGCGAGATGCCCGTCCAGCACCTCGAACAGCCGCCGTCCCTCCCGCCGATAACGTTCGATCACGCTGGGCAATTGTTCTGGGAAATAGCGGGTGAAGACGTTTGCCTGGCCCATCATCGGACCGACGCCGCCCATCTGGAACATCAGCCATTGGATGACGCGGCTTCGCCCCTTCACGTCCGTCGGCAGCAGACGGCCGGCTTTCTCCGCCAAGTAGATCATGATCGCACCGGATTCGAACACGGCGAAATCGCCGTTGGCGCGGTCGATGATCGCGGGGATCCGCCCGTTCGGATTGATATCGGTGAACGGCTTCTTCTTTTGGTCGCCCGAAGAGAGATCGATGGAGTGAACGGTGTAGGGAAGCCCCAGCTCCTCCAGCGTGATCGAGGCCTTCCACCCGTTGGGCGTGGCGGCAGTGTAGAGGTCGATCATGCAGGCGCTCCTCGTGCAACGATATAGGTTGCGAAATAGGACTGGCCTACAGGGTTCGCAATGCCCTCGCCGGCCGCGCCGCGAGCGCGGGCAGGGATCCCAGCAACCCCAGCACGAGCGTAACCAGGGCTCCCAGCGCCAGGGTCATTGCGACCACGCCCCAGTCGGGTGCCCATTCCAGCTCCAGCACCTCGACCACGACATACCAGCCCGATGCGGCTCCCAGGCCGAAGGCGACGAGGCTGAGGATCAGCGCCAGCACCGAAAATTCGAGCGCCTGGGCCAGCAGGATGCGGCCGCGGGTTGCACCAAGCAGCTTCAGCATGACGCTGTCATAGACGCGGGCGCGGCGCGAGGCTGCGAGCGCGCCGATCAGCACCGCGATGCCGGCAAGGATCGCCACGGAGGCGGCCGAGCGCACCGCCACGGAAAGCTGGCCGAGCATGCCCGACACCGTTTCCACCACCTCCTTCACCCGGATCGCGGAGACGCTCGGAAAGGCGTTGGACACGGCGCGCGCGAACGGCCGTTCCTGCGCCTCGGGCATGGAGATGGTTGCCATGAAGCTGTGCGGCGCGTTCTCCAGCGCACCCGGCGCGAACACGATCACGAAGTTGAAGCCCATCGTGTCCCAGTTGATCTCGCGCAGCGACGCGATCCTGGTCTCGATCTCGCGGCCGAGGATCGAGACGGTGAGAGCGTCCCCCACCTTCAACCCGGCGGCATTGGCTGCTTCCACATCCAGCGAGACGATCGGCGGGCCCGAATATTCGCGCGGCCACCACTTGCCGGCCACGACGCGGCTGCCCTCCGGCACGTCTCGCGCGTAGGTGAGCCCGCGGTCGCCGCGCAGGAACCATGCGCCCTCCGGGATGCTCTCCATGTCGGACACGCGCTGCCCTTTCACGGACACCACCGAGCCGCGCAGCGACGGGATCGTGACGAGATCGCCCTGCGGCGCCGCCCGGGAGGCGAGCGCCCTGAACCGCGGCTCGTCCTCGACCGGGATATCGAGCATGAAGAAGCTCGGCGCCCGCTCCGGAATGGTGGTGCGGATCTGGCCGGAAAGGTTGGTTTCGATCACCGCGAGCGTGGTGAAAAGGGTGAAGCCGAGGCCGAGCGCCACCACCAGGCGTCCCGTCTGGGCGGCCGGGCGGTGGAGGTTTGCCAGCGCGAGGCGGAACAGCGGGTTGCGCGGGCGCGGGAGCCTGGAGGCGATCCAGCGGATCAGCCCTCCAAGCAAGGTGAGCAGCAGCAGCAGGCCAAGCGCAGCGCCGATGAAGGTGGCAGCGAACATCGGTTCGCGCGAGGTGGCGATGGCGAGGGCGGCGATCAGCCCAGCCGCCACAACGACCGCCAGGATCATGACCCATGACGGACGCCGTCCGGGCTCGAGGCTGCCGCGGAACAGCGAAGCGGCCGGCACTGTGCGTGCGCGGGCAAGCGGCAGGATGGCGAAGACGAAGGCGATCAGCAGGCCGTAAGCGGCGCTGATCAGCAGTGGCGCGGGATAGAGTGCGAGCCTCGGCGGTATGGGCAGGGCGCTTCCGGCGACGAGCGTCACGACCCAGGGCACCAGTGCGCCGACGGTGAGGCCGACGACGATGGCTCCAAATGCGACAATGCCGATCTGGAGAAGATAGCTGCGGAAGATCGTGCCGCTGGTCGCGCCCAGCAGCTTCAGCGTGGCGATGACGTTCCGCTTGGAATCGAGATAGGAGGTGACGCCGTTGCCGACGCCGATCCCGGCCACCACGAGCGCGGTCAGCCCGACCAATGTCAGGAACTGGCCGAGCCGCTCGATGAAGCGGCGCGTGCCGGGAGCGCCGTTCGAGCGGTCCTGAACCTGGAAGCCTTCGTCGCGGAACCGCTCGGACAGCCGCTTGGACGCCGCGCCGACGTCGCTCCCGGCGGGAAGCCTGATCCGGTACGCACTGGTGAAAAGGCTGCCCGGCTGGACGAGGCCCGTCGCTGCGAGCCCGGCGCGGTCTACGAGCGCCGTCGAACCCAGCGTGAAGCCCTGCCCCACCCGATCCGGCTCCTCCGCGATCAGGCCGACGATCCGTAAACTCGCATTGCCGATCCGCAGGCTGTCGCCCACGCGCAGCGACAGCCGATCGGCAAGCTCCGGTCCGATCGCGACTTCGCTGCCGCTTGGCCGAGGCCTCAGCGCGCCGGGCGCAAGGCGCAGCTGGCCGTAAAGCGGGTAGCTTTGATCGACTCCCTTGAGCTCGACGAGTACGCTTTCCGCTCCATCGAGCCGCGCCGCCATTGCGCGCATTCGCGTGATGTGGCTGGTCTCGCCAAGCGCCCGGAAAGCCCCGACCTCCTCCGCCGCAGCTTCGCGCTGCGAAACGGCGACCTGAATATCGCCGCCCAGGATCGACTGACCCCGCTCCGCCAGCCCCGACACGATGGCGGAGGAGAGCGAACCCACGCCCGCCAATGCGGCGACCCCGAGGAAGAGACAGATCGCAAGGAGGCGCAGTCCGGCAAGCCCGCCGCGAAGGTCCCGAAGCGCCAGCCGCAGCGCCAGATTCACGCGGCCGCCCGCTCATCGGAGACGATCTGCCCGTCCTGCATTTCGAGCACCCGCTCGCAGCGGGCGGCGAGCGCGCGGTCGTGAGTGATTACGAGCAAGGTCGCGCCGGTGTCGCGCTGCCGGTCGAACAGGAGGTCGAGGATGGCCGTTCCCGTGGCCGCGTCGAGATTGCCGGTCGGCTCATCGGCGAACAGGATTTCCGGACGCGGTGCCATCGCGCGGGCGATCGCCACGCGCTGCTGCTCGCCCCCTGAAAGCTGCATCGGATAGTGGGTAAGCCTGTGACCGAGGCCGACCGCCTCCAGCTCGCGCGCAGCGATGGCGAAGGCGTCTGCCTCGCCGGCAAGCTCCAACGGCACCGCCACATTCTCCAGCGCGGTCATCGTCGGCAGCAGGTGAAAAGCCTGCAGCACGATTCCGATCCGGCCTCTCCGCGCCCGTGCCAAGCCGTCCTCGTTCAACGCGGTGAAGTCGGCGCCGGCCACGTTGATCCCGCCCCCGCTCGCCCGCTCCAGCCCCGAAAGCACTGCCATCAATGAGGATTTTCCAGAGCCTGACGGCCCCAGCAGCGCAACGCTTTCGCCCTTCGCGACTTGTAGGTCGATGCCGCGAAGGATCGACACGCGCGCCGGCCCCTGGCCGAGCGCAAGGGTGACATTCGATCCGTCGATGACAACATTGGGCCGGGCCACGTCCCCAGGACGTGGCTGCGGACTGGCGGGGCCAGTCTGCAAGTGACTATTGTGCGAGGAGTTCATGAGGGAGAGACAAGTCCGATGTCGTTACGGGTGGCATATGGTGTGCGACGGCTCTTTGTCTATCTGGGGCTGCTGATGAGCCTTGGAATGGCGGCACCCGCGGCGGCGCAGGAGGTCCATGTGCTCGCGTTCGGCGACAGCCTGACCGCGGGCTACGGCTTGCCGCAGGGCCAGGGGTTCGCGCCTCAACTCGAGGATACTCTCCGCCGCAACGGCATTCCCGCGCGAGTCACGAATGCCGGAGTGTCGGGGAACACGGTGGGCCAGGCGCGGGCGCGCCTCGGATGGACGCTGGACGGCCTCAAGCGGAAGCCCGACCTCGCCATTGTGGCATTGGGCGGCAACGACATGCTGCGCGGCCTTCCCACTCGTCAGACCCGGGCAGACATGGACGCGATCCTGGCCGAGTTGAAACGGCGCGAGATCCCGGTGCTGGTCGCCGGAATGCTCGCAGCACCCAACCTTGGCCCGCAATATGGCGCCGAATTCAACTCGATCTTTCCGGACGTCGCGCGCCGCTACGGCGCCAGCCTCTATCCCTTTTTCCTGGCCAACGTGGCGGGCGTGCGCGGCCTCAACCTGCCCGACGGGGTCCATCCGAACTTCCAGGGTATCAAGCAGATGGTAACGGGGATTCTGCCGAACGTGATGACGGCGCTCGGCCGCGAGGGCTAGCTCAGGACGTTATTGCGAGGAGCATAGCGACGCGGCAATCCAGTCCGCGTCGCCGCCGCGGTGGATTGCTTCGCTGCGCTTGCAATGACGAGAGGGGCCGTTACTTCGACTGCTTACCCAAGGCCTGAAAGACCTTCAGGGGGTCGATCGGGCTTGCGAACTCGCCGCCGATGCGACCGCTGTTGGTCCAGACCACCAGCGCGTTGGCGCGGGCCATGCCGGGCAGCTTCAACCAGACGCGCGAGCCCGGCTCGATCAAAGCCTCGGTCTCGGCCATGAAGCCGCGGCTCGACAGGTTGATGAGGCGCGCATCCACGGACTCGCGGCCGAGCTCGCGCAGCGGCACCTCCGCTTCGATGGCGAGCCTTGGCTCCGCGCGTCGCGCCTCGTCAGCACCATCGGCCGATATCTTGGCGTTGATCACTTATTTCCCCACTTTTTCCAGAACGATCTCATGGCCGAAATTGAGGCCGACCCGCCCTTCCCGCACCCAGCGCACAAATCCGTGGATCCGGCAGCAATTCTCGAACTGGATCAGCACCGGCTCGCCGATCCGCGGCAGGATGTCGGATTCGATCATCGTGCCGCGCGCGGAGATATTCACCACGGGGACCGGATAATCCTGCCCCCTGAAGAAGATGACGGCCCGGTCCACGAGGTCTGCGTGGCGCGGTTCGACGCGTTGCTCCGCCTGGCGCGGCTGCGCGCGAGGAATGATGGTGCCCACCAGTCCAAGCGCCTTTTTATGTATGCCCATCGACGCGCCACCCCGTCCTTATGGACATGAAATCGCACGAAATGGTTTACGGAATCCCCAACAGCAGATGCGGATCGCCCGCCCTTCAGGGGCGGGTCGTCGCAGTCGGAGCGGAGGCGCCAGCCTTTTCCCAATAATAAGGCTGCCGCCGCCGCGTCCCGGTGACTTCCTCGTTGAGCGTCGCCGCGTCGTAGAGGCGGCCGTTCAGCATCACCTTGGAGACATTGTCGGTGTTGCGGATGTCGGCCAGCGGATCGGCGTCGAGGATGACCAGATCGGCGAGCTTGCCGGCCTCCAGGCTGCCGATGTCGCGGAAGCCGAGCGCGCGGGCCGGAGTGACCGTCCCCGCCTTCAGCGCCTCCAGCGGCGTCCAGCCGCCACGGACGAACGACCACATTTCCCAGTGCGCCGCGAGGCCCTGCTGCTGCCCGTGCGCGCCGATCGAGACCGGCACGCCGCGCTGCGAGATCAGCTTTGCCGAGGCGGCGCTGATCCGGTCGACATAATCCTCCTCCGGGCCCGTGGTGACGCGGACGAGCTCGGGATTGAGCACATGGCCCGGCACGTAGCGGGTGAGGAGCGGATGCTTCCACACCTGGCTTTCCTGGATCCAGTAGGGCTCGCCGCCCATTCCGCCATAAGTGACGCCGAGCGTGGGTGTGTAGCCGACCCGAGTTGCCCCGAAGAAGTCGAGCACGTCCTCGTAGATCACGGCCTGCGGGATATTGTGCTCCAGCGTCGTGTTGCCGTCGGCGATCAGCGCCATGTCCATGTTGAACTGCGACCCGCCCTCCGCGACGATCGCGATATTCTCGCGGATGCCGGCGGCCACGACCTGCTGGCGCTGGTCGCGGCGCGGCTGGTTGTAGTTCTTGATCGAGTGCGCGCCCTGCGCCTTTAGCCGCCGCACGTGCGCCAGAGCGTCGTCGAGGCTGTCGATCACCGCATAACGGCCGGCATTCCGCGCGCCGTAGACGATCTCGCCGGTCGAGAAGGTGCGCGGCGCGAGGATCACGCCGGCGCGCTGCATCTCGGCGGCCGGGAAGATCTCGCTCGACGTGCTCGACGGGTCGTGGACGGTGGTGACGCCGAAGGCGAGATGCGCATGCGCGTCCCAATTCTGCTGCGGCACGAGATCATCCTCGCCTTGCGCCCCGTGAGCATGCGCGTCGATGAGGCCGGGGATGATCGTCTTGCCGGTCACGTCCACCGTCTGCGCGCCCACGGGCACGGACAGCTCGCCGCGGCGGCCGACCGCGCGGATGCGGTTGCCTTCGACGAGCACGACGCCGTCCTCGATGATCCCTCCTGCATCGTTCGCCATCGTCACCACCTTGGCGCCGACAAGAGCGACAACGCCCTGCGGCCGGTCGGATGCGGCGGAGATGGCGAGCGAAGTGCCCGACCGGGGCGCCGCATAGCCGGGCGAATCCTTGCTGTCGCCGGCCGGCAGCGCACGGATGAAGCTGGAAGTCGCCGCCGTATAGAGCGTCGGTCCCAGGCTCCAGGCGAGGTTCGACCCGTCCGCCGTCCAGTTCAGATACTGGCCGCCATCGCCGGTCGCCCTGGTGATCGGCATCGCCTGGCCCCTGGCGGATACGTCCAGCGTCTTCGCGCCCTGGAAGAAGGGCGTGACGAAGATGTTGTAATTCTCGCGAAAGGCGATGTGGTCGCCGCGCGGGGACACCTGATATTCGGTGGCGAGTTCGCCCTGAGCGTGGGTCCGCCGGTCCTTGCCGTTCATGTCGACGCTGATCAGCTTCAGCTTCTGATCCTCGTTGACCTCCAGGTAGACGCGATCGGAGAGCGCCCCGAAATGCGGATTGCCGCCCTCGCGCGTCAGCCGCACCGCCGGCTGCCCGCCCGCCGCCGCGACGCGGAACAGGCCCGGATCCTCGGACCAGGCGTCAGAGGTCAGATACCCGCCGCCGCCACGCTCATAGACGATCGTCGAGCCGTCCGGAGAGAAGCGCGGCCGCCGATAATGGCCGGGAATGTCGCTGACCGTGCGCATGGCGCTGCCGTCCGCGCCGACCGTGCGGATTTCGCCCAAACGCTGGTCATTCCAGCTGACGAACACGATCCGGCTGCCGTCGCGCGACCATGAGGGGAAGAGCTGGAAGTCGCTGTCCTGCGCGGTCAGGGGCCGCGGCGCGCCTCCGTTCACGTCCTTGAGGTACAAGCGGCCGAGGCTCTCGAACACCACGCGCCTGCCGTCGGGCGACACGCTCGCAAAGCGCGGCAACTTGGTCGTGAACGTGTCCGCATAAGCGTTCACCAGCGGCCGCGGCGGATCGATCACGTCGCGGCTGTCGGCTACCTGAAACGGGATTTCGGCCGCGCCCGAACCGTCGGCGTTGACGCGGCGGATCTTGCCGCCCGCCCAGAACACGATCGAGCGATTGTCGGGCGTCCAGTCCATGTTCGGATAGACGCCGGTGATCGCCCAGGTCTCCTGCAGATCCTGGTCGAGATTGTCGTAGATCTTGCGCTCCTCGCCCGAGCGAAGGTCCTTCACATAAAGCTTCGACTTCGCCCGCTCGCGCCGCACGAACGCGAGGTAGCGCCCGTCGGGCGACGGCGCCGGACGCACGGAACCACCCGGGCCGGACGCCGCGGTGGTCCGCTCGCCGGTGCGCATGTCGTAGCGCTCGATCGCGAACAGCTGCTGGTTGGAATTCTGCGCATATTGGAAGGTGCCGCCGGGCGTCGTGTCACGGCTGAAGTAGATGGCGGTGCCATCCGGCGTGAAGGTCGGCTCGCCAAGCTCCTTTTGGTGCTGCGGGTTGGGCCGCTCGACCAAGGCGACACCGTTGCCGCCCGCCACATGATACATCCACACCTCGCCCGTGCCGGCCGAGCGTTGCGTCGTGAAATGCTTCCTCGCCGCGATGAAGCGTCCGTCCGGGCTCCAGCTCGGATTGTTGAGGAGCGTGAACGTCTCCTTGGTCAGCTGCCGCTTGGCCGAGCCGTCCAGGTTCATGAGCCAGATATTGTCGCCGCCGCCCCGGTCCGAGGTGAAGGCGATCTGGCGGCCGTCAGGCGAAAAGCGCGGCTGCACCTCGAACGGCAGGCCGCTCGCGATCCGCGTCGCCCGGCCGCCGGAAATCGGCATCGTGTAGATGTCGCCGAGCAGATCGAAGGCGATCGTGCGCCCGTCCGGGCTCACGTCCACGTTCATCCACGTGCCTTCGGTGACGTTGATCGGCACCTGCCGCATCTTCATCGCTGGCGGCGCGGCCACGTCCCACTTCTTCTTGTCGTCCTTGGCCTGAGCCAAAGCGGTGGAGGACAGGAGGAGAAGCGAAAGTGCGGCTATGCCTTTGATCATCAAGGAAGCTCCGGGAATCGCGCGGACGCGCGGGGTGCGGGTGGGACGCAACTGCCTAGGCGAGTCCCGCCTCGGGACGCAAGCGGCCCTAGCGGAACCGGGCACGGGCGGATTCTGTCTAACCTGCTTTATCGATGGCCTGAAGCGGCGGAACCAGTTCAGCTTTTTGTAGGTTCGTTACTCGACCGTTAGGAAAACATAGCCGCCATATGACAAACGAGAACCAGGACCGCCGCAACTCCCGTGTAGAGTTGTGGGGCGGTGTAGAATGTACCGTTGTTCGTGTTGGTGATGAGTATCGGGACCAGAGCGAGGAAACCGGCCACAGCTATCGCAGGGACGATATCGACCTGATCGCCAATCTCGGCGTCACGACGGTTCGCTACCCGATACTTTGGGAAAGCATTGCGCCCGAGCGGCCGGACGATCTCGACTTCTCCTGGACCGACGAGCGCTTGGCCATGCTGCGCGAGCGCGGCATCAATGTGATCGGCGGCCTGCTCCACCACGGCTCGGGACCCAGATATACCGAGCTTCTCGATCCCGACTTCCCGACGAAGCTCGCCGATTATGCAACCCGCGTCGCGGAGCGCTACCCCTGGATCAAGATGTGGACGCCGGTGAACGAGCCGCTGACCACCGCGCGATTTTCGGCGCTCTACGGCCACTGGTTTCCGCACGCGAAGGATCACGACCTGTTCCTCCGCGCGCTGGTCAACGAGTGCAAGGGCACGCTGGAGGCCATGCGCGCGATCCGGAAGGTCATTCCCGATGCGCAGCTCGTCCAGACCGAGGATCTCGGCAAATGCTATTCCACCGCCCCTCTCCGCTATCAAGCGAACTTCGAGAATGAGCGGCGCTGGCTCAGCTTCGACCTCCTGTGCGGAATGGTCGACCCCAAGCACAATATGCACCGCCTCCTGATCGGGGCCGGCATCGGCTGGGACGAGATCGAGAGCTTCGCCGGCGGCGAAGCGAAGCCCGACATTCTCGGCATCAATCACTATCTCACCAGCGAGCGCTTCCTCGATCACCGCACCCATCTCTATCCCGGCCACGAAGTGGGCGGGAACGGCCGCGACACCTATGTCGATGCCGAAGCGGTGCGCGTGAAGCGGCTGGACGCGGACACCGGATTCGGGCCGCGGCTGCGCGAGGCCTGGCAGCGCTACGGCATCCCGATGGCGATCACCGAAGTTCATCATGGCTGCCACCGCGACGAGCAGCTGCGCTGGTTCGTCGAAGTCTGGAAGACTGCGGAAGCGCTCCGCGAGAAGGGAGTCGACCTTCGGGGGGTCGCGGTCTGGTCGCTGTTCGGCAACGTCGATTGGCGCTTCCTGCTCACCCAGAAGAACGGCTTCTACGACACCGGCGCGTTCGACGTGCGCGGCGAGACGCCGCGGCCGACCGTGGTCGCCAAAGCCGCCAAGGCGTTCGGTCATGGCGAGGAGTTCGACCATCCGGTGCTCGACGCTCCGGGCTGGTGGCGCCGACCGATGCGGCTTTACCCCTGGAACGGCCGCTGCAAGGCGCTTCCGGAGGGCGGCCGCAAGATCCTGATCACCGGCGCCACGGGCACGCTCGGCCGCGCCTTCGCCCGCATCTGCGAGCACCGCGCCCTTCCCTACTGCCTCACCACCCGTGAGGAGCTCGACATCACCGACGAGGCGGCGATCCGCGCCGCGATCGAGCATCACAAGCCCTGGGCGATCATCAACACGGCCGGCTTTGTCCGCGTGGCGGATGCCGAGCGCGAGCGCGAAGCCTGCCTCAAGTGGAACACGGAAGGCCCGGCAAAGCTCGCGGCAGTCTGCTCCGAAGCCGGCATCCCGCTCGTCACCTTCTCGTCCGACCTGGTGTTCGACGGCCAGAAGGGCGAGGCCTATGTCGAGACGGACGTGGTCAAACCGACGAACGTTTATGGTCTCAGCAAGGCCAGGGCCGAGGAGCAGGTCCTGAAAATTGCCGAGCAAGCCCTGGTGATCCGCACCAGCGCCTTCTTCGGACCCTGGGACAAGTACAATTTCGCCCGCAACACTCTCGATGCCCTCGCCCGGGGCGAGCCGGTGCGGGCCAGCGCCAACACGGCGGTCTCGCCCACCTATGTGCCGGACCTCTGCCACGCGACGCTGGACCTTCTGATCGACGGTGAGACCGGCATCTGGCACCTGGCGAACAAGGGCAAATTGAGCTGGCACGAATTCGCGACCCAGGTCGCCGAGCGCGCGGGATACGACACCTCGCTCGTGCTGCCGGTCCGGGACGCCAAGGCGAATACGGTGCTCGCATCGGAGCGCGGCTTCATGCTCCGCCCGGTCGAGCATGCGATCGACGACTTCCTCGGCGAGATCGGCGAGCGCCGCGAAGCCCTTTCCGCCGAGGACATCGCGGCGGAGTAAGCGCGCGGTTGAGCGCAGGCGAGCGCGGTCCTATCTGGCGCCGATGGCTGCACCTGTTCTTGCTTATGAAAATCTCGGTCTCGTCCAGGGTTCGGGCTGGCTGTTCCGCGGGCTGGACCTGTTCGTGGGGCCGCGCGACCGGCTGGCGCTGATCGGACGCAACGGCGCGGGCAAGACGACCCTGCTCAAGTGCCTCGCCGGCGTCATCGAGACGGACGAGGGCCGCCGCACGATCCAGCCGGGCGTGAAGGTCGTGCTGCTGGAGCAGGACCCGAAGGTCGAGGGCTTCGCGACCCTGCGCGACTTCACCGCCGCGGGAGCGGACGCTCCGCCGCCCTACGAGGTGGAGGCGATCGCCTCCCAGATCGGCATCGATCTCGACCGCGAGGCGGCCACCGCCTCGGGCGGTGAGCGCCGCCGCGCCGCCATCGCCCGGGCGCTCGCGATGGATCCGCAAGTGCTGCTCCTGGACGAGCCCACCAACCATCTCGACCTCGCCGCGATCGAGTGGCTGGAGGACTGGCTCTCGCGCTACACCGGTGCTTTCATCGCGATCAGCCACGACCGCACCTTTCTGAAGCGCCTCACCCGTTCGTCGCTCTGGCTGGAGCGCGGCGGCCTCCGGCGCGCAGAGATCGGCTTCGGCGGCTTCGAGGCCTGGACCGAAAAGGTGTTCGAGGAGGAAGCACGCAACGCCGAGCGGCTCGACGCGAAACTGAAGCTCGAGGAGCATTGGCTGCTGCGCGGCGTCACCGCCCGCCGCAAGCGCAACCAGGGACGTCTCACCAAGCTCCTGGAAATGCGCGCCACGCGGGCCGCGATGCTCGGCCCGGCCGGCGTCGCAAAGATCGGCATCGCCAGCGACGATGTCCGAACCAAGGTGGTGATCGATTCGGAGAACGTCACGAAGCGGTTCGGTGATCGCGCCGTCATCAAGGACTTCTCGCTCCGCATCACCCGCGGCGACCGCATCGGCGTCGTCGGCGCGAACGGCGCGGGCAAGACGACCTTGCTGAAGCTCCTGACCGGCGAGATCGAGCCGGACGAGGGCAGCGTGAAGCGCGCCAAGACGCTCGACGGCGTCATCATCGACCAGCAGCGCAAGCTCATGGACCCGGCCAAGTCGGTGCGCGATGTGCTCGCCGACGGCGGCGATTGGATCGACGTGCGCGGCACCCGCAAGCACGTCCAGGGCTATCTCAAGGAGTTCCTGTTCGCGCCGGAGCTGATCGAAGCGAAGATCGGCACGCTGTCTGGCGGCGAACGCTCGCGCCTGCTGCTCGCCCGCGAATTCGCCCGCCGCTCCAACCTGCTCGTGCTCGACGAGCCGACCAACGATCTCGACCTCGAGACGCTCGACCTCCTGCAGGAGGTGATCGCGGACTATGACGGCACCGTCCTGATCGTCAGCCACGACCGCGACTTCCTCGACCGCACCGTCACGATCACCTTGGGCCTCGATGGCTCGGGCAAGGTGGATGTGGTCGCCGGCGGCTACGAGGATTGGGAGCGACGGCGCAAAGCCCCCCTCCCGCGCGCGGGAGGGGCTGGGGGAGGGCCTGTGAAGGGCAGTGCCAGTTCCAACAGCCCCTCACCCCAACTCTCTCCCGCTAGCGGGAGAGGGCGGAAGCTGAGCTACAAGGATCAGCGCGACTACGATTTGCTCCCCAAGCGCATCGAGGAAATCGAAGCCGCCATCGCACGCGATGAGGCCGCGCTCTCCGATCCCGACTTCTACACTCGCGACCCCAAAGGCTTCGCGGCGCTCACCGCCGCGATCGAAAAGGCGCGCGCCGAACGCGACGCCGCCGAGGAACGCTGGCTGGAACTCGCCGAAGAGGTCGAAGCACTCGCTGGCTAGTCTCCTCCCGGACCGCCGGGGAGGAGAGAGCAATCGCTATCCACGCCGCGCGGCCTGCAGATGAGCCTGGATCTGGAGGTCCGTCGGCGCGCCGCGTGAGGCCTGCTCCAGCAGCACGAGGCCGCGCGCCTTGTCCTTGCCGCTCTTGAACAGGATCCAGCCGAACGTGTCCGCGGTGGCCGGATTGCGCTTGTCGAGGGTCCACGCCTTTTCCGCGAGCGGTACGGCGCGGTCGAAATCCCCCTGCTCCATATAGGCCCAGGCCAGATTGTTGAGCAGAGCCGCGTCGCGGTCGCCCAGCCGACCGCGAATGCCTTCGTAGATGCGGATCGCCTGCGGCCACTTCTTGGCTTCCATGAAGCCGTTCGCCGCGAGCGTCATGGCGGACAGGTTGCGCGGGTTCTGCTCGAGGAAGAGCTGCAGCACCTTGGCGGCGGCCGGGCCTTGGCCCGAGCGCCGCAGCGCCTCGATCATCCGCATCGCCACCGGTTCGGTGAAGGAGAGGTTCCCCGCCTTGCGATATTCCTGCGCCGCCCCGGCAAAGTCGCCGCGGACGCCGAGCGCATCGCCGACCAGGATGTGCGCGTCGGGCGCGCCCGGATGCTTGGCCTGCACGCGCCGCGCCCGCTCCAGCGCCTCGTCGCCAAGGCCCTTGGAAAGCAAAGCGCCGATCAGCAGGATCTGCGCCTGCACCTCGTCGGGCTTGGCCTCGGCGAGCTGGCGAAGCCCGTTCAACTGCTCGTCGCTCATCGGCGGCGCCATCAGCGCGGCGCTCGGCCGCTGCGGCTGGGCCGCGCGCGCCAGGAACACGGCCGCTCCCTTGTCGTCGCCCCGTCTCTGGAGCGCCTGCCCGAGCAAGGCGAGCGAGTAGCTGTCCGCGTCCGGCCGGTCGGCCACCGGGCGCAACGTGTTGATGGTCGCATCGACATTGCCGCGCTTCCAGTGCGCGGCCGCAAGCAGCCGCCGGGCCTTGCGGTTCTCCGGCTGGATCGCCACCAGCCGCTCGAGCTTGGTCACCGACTGCTCGACATTGCCAATCTGATATTCGATCGCGCTGGACAGCAGCATGCCAGCCGGCTGGTCGTCGAACGTGCCGTTGGTTCGCTGGTAGAGCGAGCGGGCCAGCTCGAACTTGCGCCCGCGTGCGGCGAGCATCGCCTGCAGGTAGAAGGCCATCGGATGCTTGCCCTCGATGGCGAGCGCCTTGCGGGTTTCGGCCAGCATCCCACGCATCTCGCCCATGTCGCCGAGTGTGGCCGCCTTTTCCAGGATCGCCGGCACATGGTTCTCGTCGATCTCGATCGCGCGGTCGAACCAGGGGAGCGCCGCCGCCAGGCCATATTGGCTCCGGGTGAGCTCACCGCGAAGCACGACCGCATTGATGTCGTTCGGCCGCAGCTTGAGCGCGGTGTCGGTTGCCTGGACTGCGCCGGCTATGTTGCCGATGGAGCGGCGGAAGCCGGCAATGTCGACCCAGACCTCCGGATCCTTGGGTGCGACCTTGGCGGCCTTGTCGAAACTCTCCGCCGCTTCGGCGAGCTTACCGAGCTTCATGTGCGCCTGCCCGCTGATCCGGGCGGCGTAGGCGGCCTGAGCCGCGGGCGCGCCGGCCGCTTCCTTCACCGCCTGCTCGTTGCGGTTCTGCAGCAGATAGGCATGGGCCATCAGGTGCCGCGTCTCGGCGACGGGCGTGCCGAGCTGGCGGGCCCGGTTCAGCTCCGCTTCGGCCGCGACGCCGTCGTTCAGCTCCAGATAGGCGCGCGCCTGCGCGACCCGGAGCTGCGCGTTGTTCGGATCGGCCTTGATCGCGTTCAGGAACTCGATGCGCGCCGTGCGCGGCTGCCCCTGATCGAGCGCGGCAAGGCCACGCTCATACGCCTCTTTGGGTGATGCTTCGCTGTTTCCGCAGGCGGCGGTGCCGAGCAGGAGCGCGCAGATGATCAGATTCTGGTGCTTTGTCATGGCTGGAGCCCATATTGCTTGAGGAGGTCGTAAAGCGTCGGGCGGCTGATCCCGAGCAGCTTGGCGGCGTTGGAAATGTTGTTCTCGGTGCGGGCGAGCGCCTGGCGGATCGCCTTGCGGTCCGCTTCTTCACGCGCAGCCTTGAGGTTGACCGGCATCGCTTCTTCCGAGCCGTTGCCGAGGTCGAGATCCTCAGCCGTGATGATCTTGCCCTCGGCCATGATCACCGCGCGCTTGAGGCGGTTCTCGAGCTCACGGACATTGCCGGGCCAGGGCCAATCGTTGATCGCGGCGAGCGCGCTTGGGGCAAACCCCTTCACCCCCGGATTCATCTCTTTGGCGAAGCGATTGAGGAAGTGCTTGGCGAGCAAAGTGGCGTCGCCATGCCGTTCCGCCAGCGTGGGAATCTTCACCACGATTTCAGCGAGGCGATAATAGAGATCCTCACGAAAGCTTCCCGCCTGGATCATCGTCGGCAGGTCCTGGTGGGTGGCGCAGACGATGCGGGTGTCGACTGCGATGGGTTTCCTCCCGCCGATCCGCTCGATCACCCGCTCCTGAAGGAAGCGGAGCAGCTTGACTTGCAGCGGCAGCGGAATGTCGCCGACCTCGTCGAGGAAGAGCGTGCCGCCATGGGCGAGCTCGATCTTGCCTTCGGTGGTCTTGATCGCGCCGGTGAACGCGCCTTTCTCATAGCCGAACAGCTCGGCTTCGAGCAGGTTCTCGGGGATTGCGGCGCAGTTGATGGCGACGAAGCCCCGGTCCTTGCGCGCGCTCGCCTGGTGAACGCCGCGGGCGAGCAGCTCCTTGCCGGTGCCGCTGGCGCCGAGCAGCATGACGGAGACGTCGGCATTGGCGACCCGCTCGATCGTCCGCGCCACCTTCATCATCTCGGGCGCGGCGGTGATCATCGTGCCGAGCACGGTGCGGTCGTCGCCGACCCGCTCTTCGAGCCGCCGGTTCTCGTTCTCGATGCCGTGCAGCTGGAACGCGCGGCGAACGATCAGGCCAAGCTGGTCGATGTCCACGGGCTTCTGGTAGAAGTCGTAGGCGCCGGATGAAATCGCCCGGAGCGCGCTCTCCCGAGCGCCGTGACCCGAGGCCACGATCACCTTGGTGTCCGGCTTCAGCGACAGGATCGTCTCGAGCGTGGCAAATCCCTCGCTCACCCCGTCCGGATCGGGCGGCAGCCCGAGGTCGAGCGTCACCACCGGCGGCTCTTGCGAGCGCAGCAGGTCGAGCGCGGAGCTCCGGTCCGATGCGACCAGCACCTCATAATCGTCATAGGCCCAGCGCAGCTGGCGCTGCAGGCCTTCGTCGTCCTCGACGATCAGCAGCTTCGATTTGGCGTCCGCAGTCATGCGCGCATCCGTTCGATCTTGGAGTTGGAGGTCACGTCGGCACCGCCGGCGGGAAGATGGATCGTGAAGCGGCTGCCGACACCTTCACGGCTCTCGACATCGATGCGGCCGCCGATCGCGGTGACGAGGGTCCGCGCCTCGAAGGCGCCGATGCCGAAGCCGCCATCCTTGGTGGACGCAAAGGGCTGAAAGAGCCGCGTGCGAATGAAGTCGGCCGACATGCCCGCGCCGCTGTCGATCACGTCGATCGTGACCTCCTTGCCCTGCTGCTCGAAGCAGATGCGGACTGGCTCCATCGGTCGGCTGGCGTCGATCGCATTCTGGACGATGTGCGTCAGCGCCTGCTCCAGCCGCGCAGGCTCGGCCACGACGGCAATCCCAGCCTTTCCGAACAGTTGCACCGGATGGACGCGCTGCTTGACCTCCGAAATGGCGGCAAGGATCGGCTGCAGAGGCGTGGCCCGCAGCGGTTCGGCATCGGCCTTGTTGCCGCGGCTCAGGCGGGCGAGCAGGTCGTTCATCTTTTTGACCGAGCTCTGCAGCGTTGCGATCATGTCGGCGCGGAATTCGGGATTGTCGGCGTGCCGCTCGGCGTTGCGCGCGACGAGGCTGAGCTGGCTCACCAGATTCTTGATGTCGTGCATGATGAAGGCGAAGCGGCGGTTGAACTCGTCGAAGCGCTGCGCATTGGCGAGCGCCTCCTGGCTCCGCGCCTCGGCAAGATAGCTCGCCGCCTGGATGCCGGCGGTGCGGAACAGGTCGAAATCCTCCCAGTCGAGCGGCCGCCGAAGCACCGGATGCTCTAGGAGGACCAAGCCGACGAGCTGGTCGGAGTGGAGCAAGGGCACGCCGGCCCAGGCGGCACTGCCGTCGGCCAGCCATTCGGGTACTGGGACGAGATCACCGGAGGGAGTGGGTATCCCGTCCTGCACATGCTCGAAGTCGACGACGTGAGAGGTGGCCTCGATGAAGCGGGCGAAGTCGCTGTCGGCCGCGCCGCCGGGGCCGACTTCGTGGTGCCAGTTCCAGCGTGCGCCGGGCGTCAGGCGATATTGAGCGTCCGTCAGGAGCAGCAGCCCGCCCGGGGAGCCGGCAATGTCGGCCAGCGCCTTGACGATGCGGTCGCCGAGCGGCGCCGCGTCCTCGCCGGCGGTTCCCACGGTGCGGGTGAAGCGAAGCCATTCCTCGCGATAATCGTAGCGATGCTCGAAGAAATGCTTGGCCAGCACCACCCTCAGCCACGCCCGCGCCTTGCCTGACGGCAAGAAGATGAGCGCGGCCAGCGTCATGGCGAAGACAAGTGCGATCTGCCCGATCCGCACCCACTCGCCGCCGATCAGCTCCAGCGCCTGCGTGGCGCCCATCATCACGATCAGGTACGCGAAGATGGCGATGATGGAGAGCGACTGGAAGGTCGCCGCACGGGAGAGCTGCATCTTCCAGTGTGCGTTGCGGCGGCTGGCGATTGCGAAGAGCGGGCCCAATGCCGCGACGATCGCCCCGCGCATTGCGAAGAGGTCGTTCACCGGCCCCTCGGTCAGGTATGCGACGGTGTAGAGGTGGAGATCGTAGGCCCACATGCCGGCCAACGCGATCATCGGCAGGCGGATGCCCCAGCGGCTGTCCGGCGCCGCCTGGCCATAGAGATTGTGGACCAGCACCAATGATCCGGCGGCGATGGTGAGGCCCAGGATATGCGCGGTGGTGAGCAGCGCATCATAGGCAAGTTCGTTCTGCTCGAAGCGCGGCAGGACGCCGCCGACCACGATCTGGAGCCCGATCACGGCCGCCACGGTGGTGTAGACGAGCTTCACCGAACGCTGCCGATTGGTCTCCGCCGCGCTCCTGACGATGCCGTACATGAAGGCCAGGAAGGAGAAGTTTCGGGCGCTTTCCGCGAGACCCGAAAGCAGGTGGTGCGGCCCAAGCAGCGCGACGAAGATCGCCCACAACGCCATCACGGCAAAGGCTGCGACGAGGGGCCGGTTGCGCTGGTCGCCGTTCCAGTGGCGCAGCTGCCAGACGGCGAGCGCGCCATAGAGCAAGGCGGCCAGCGCGTGGCTCCAGAGGCCGATCAACCCCAGCATCAGCGAGCGCCCTCCGGCCAGAGGATGACGCGCATCGTGAGGAGCAGGATCAGGATGTCGAGGAAGGGCGTGTAGTTCTTGGCGTAATAAAGGTCGTATTCGAGCTTCTGCCGCGCGTCCTCTATCGAGGCGCCATAGGGATAGTTGATCTGGGCCCAGCCGGTGATGCCGGGCTTCACCATGTGGCGCTCGGCATAATAAGGCAGGCGCGCTTCGAGGTCGGCAACGAATTGCGGTCGCTCGGGGCGCGGGCCGACGAAGCTCATCTTGCCCCTCAGCACGCTCCACGCCTGGGGCAGTTCGTCGATGCGCAGCTTGCGGATGATAAATCCGATGCGCGTGACCCGCGGATCGTCCTTTTGCGCCCAGACGGCCACGCCGCCGACTTCGGCGTCCTGCCGCATGGACCTCAGCTTGATGATCTCAAAGGGCTGGCCGTAGAGGCCTACCCGTTTCTGTCGGAAGAAAGCCGGCCCGGGGCTCTCCAGCTTGATCAGCATGGCGGTGAGCGCGATCACGGGGGCCGAAAGCAGCAGCAGTCCGGCGCTCACGACGAGGTCGAACAGGCGCTTTCCGATGCTGGACAGCCGGCGGCCTCCCTGGAAGCCGTCGGAGAAGATCAGCCAGCTCGGGTTGAGACTGTCGAGATCCACCCTGCCCGTCTCGCGCTCGAGAAAGGAGGAGAGGTCGGTGACATGGACACCGGTCGTCTTCACCCGAAGCAGGTCGGCGAGCGGCAGCGCGTTGCGCCGCTCCTCCAGCGCCAGCACCACCTCGGTGGCGCCGAGCTGGACGACATGTTCGGACAAGTTCGCAATCTCCGACCGCTTCACCGCCCCCTTCACCGCGCGCGGGCCCTCGTTCATGCTGATGAAGCTCGCCACGGCGAAACCAGCGCCGTCGCGGCGCGCCAGAGCGTCGAGCCGCCCGGCACGCGGTCCGGCGCCGAGGACGACGATCCTGCGCTTGAACATTTCGCCCCCGAGAACGCGACCGAAGAGCAGCCGCAGGAGGCCCAGGCCGCCCAAGGCCAGCAGCATCGCGTAGAGGAGATTGGAGCGCCAGAAGGTGATCGCCGGCACCAGGAAGAAGATCAGCGCCAGCAGCAGAACTGCCAGCGATACCGACACGAACAGGCGCGGCACCGACACGCGCAGCGCATGGAGCGAGTCCGCGCCATAGACACCGACCCCGACCATCGCGACCTGGAGCGTCAGCGCGAAGGTGAGCATGTGCGGCAGCCGCGCGGCCTCCGGGTCGATCTCGCCGCCGATCTGCCAGATGCGCAGCAGCCAGCCTGCTTCGGCCGCGAACATCAGCACGAAGAAGTCGACGATGCCGAGCAGCAGCACCGTGTGCGGGACGTAATGCTTGAAGACGCGGATCATGTACGATCCGCCCCTAGCACTTTCCACAGGGCTGTAATGCTTTCCGACACGCACCGCTGTGTCGCTGAAATTGACAAATATTTCCTGAAAGCGCCCAAATTTCAGGCTCAAAGAGGCGTCGAGGCGGCGAGATTAGGCGTTTGACAGCCGGCGTGCTAGGAAGTGCGAGAGCCGGGGTGGGCCGAGTCAAGCGAAGAAAGTGTTCCATGTCCCAGCACGATTTCTATCTCTCTCGCGCAGCCGAGGCGCGTGCCGAAGCCGAGGCCGCGACGCTCGACAATGTCCGTGACCGCTGCCGCCGCTCCGAAGCCGCCTGGAACGACATGGCCGCCCGCGCTGCCCGCACCGAGCGCATGCGTGCTAAGGCCGATGCCGACAAGGCGCAGCTGGTCCTCGCCGCCGAATAGTCACTTCCTTCCCAGCCGCGAAAACCGCTTCCTGCGCCCCGCCGAACCCGGCTAGGGCGCGGGCATGTCGCGGCGCATCACTCCAGTCATTCTTTCCGGCGGCTCTGGCACGCGGCTCTGGCCGCTGTCTCGGGCGGACCGTCCCAAGCAACTGATCGCCCTGGCCGGAGATCGGACCATGCTCCAGCAGACCGCTCTTCGCGCCGCCGATCCGGCGCGGTTCGAGCGGCCGCTGGTGGTGGCGAGCGCCGACCATGCGGCGCAGATCGAGGCGCAGCTTGGCGAGATCGGGCTTCCCCCCGCTTCGCTCATCCTCGAGCCGGAAGGGCGCAATACCGCCCCCGCCATTGCCCTCGCAGCGCTCAGCGCCCGGCCCGACGATATCCTGCTGGTGATGCCGAGCGACCACCTCATCGCTGATCTTGCCGCGTTCGAGAGGGCGTTGGCGACCGCGCTGCCGCTCGCCATCGACGATTATTTGGTCACGTTCGGTATCGCGCCGGACCGGCCGGAGACGGGCTACGGCTATATTCGCCGCGGCGAGCCCGTCGGAGAAGGCGCGTTCCGGGTCGAGCGTTTCGTCGAGAAGCCCGACCTCGCAACGGCCGAAGCCTATCTCGCGCAAGGCGGCTTTGACTGGAATGGCGGCATCTTCCTGTTTCGTGCCGAAGCTTTTCTCGACGCGCTGGAGGCGCTGGCGCCGGCGGTGCTGTCGGCAAGTCGGGCATCGCTGGCGGCGCAGCGCGAGGACGGCATTCGGATCTGGCCGGACCTGCGCAGCTTCGCCCGCGCTCCTGTCGTCTCAATCGACGTGGCGGTCATGGAGAAAGCAGAGCGGGTGGCCGTGGTGCCGGTCGAGATGGGGTGGTCCGACATCGGCAGCTGGGAAGCGCTCCACCAGCTCGGCGCCAGGGACGAGGCGGGGAACGTGATCGCCGGGCGGGTCGTGGCTATCGACACCCGCGATTGCCTGATCAGGTCCGAGGGACCCGTGATCGTTCCGATCGGGATCGACAACCTCGTCATCGTCGCCACCGAGCGCGCCGTGCTCATCCTCCCGCGCGGCGACAGTCAGCGTGTCAAGGAAGCCATCGAATTTCTACAGAAGAGCGAGCGGTAGCCCGCGGCTGATCACGTCAGTCGCGATATGCCTGCCGGCCCACCGGATTCGCCCATTCGGCGGCGAGCTGGCGGTCTTCGTCCGAAAGCTGGCCGCCTCTGAAGCTGGGCCGCCGCTTCTCGATTTCGACAGTTGGCGCGCTTTCCAACGGCATCTGGTGGATCTGACTCATGAGCTCCGTTTCGGAAATCGCCTCCTCGAAGGTCAGGCCGGCACGTCTTCCCTGGACCCAAGCCAAGGTGGCGAAAACTTCCAACCCGCCGCGCTTCAGGATCACGTCCGTCCCGGCCGGCGGCAGCCGCATCCCCTCCACCATCGCGCCCGTGCAGGAAAGGTCGCGAAGCTTCACCACAATTTCATCGGTGGTGGTGATGAGGCTGGCCGAGAGCAGCACCCGGAACCGCCGATGCTTGCGCTCCGGATACTCCGGCTCACCCGCCACCAGCCTCAAAATCCCCTGTCCCGCCACGTATGTTACCCCCGAATGATCCGAAGTCCCCGTACTAACGCGGTAACCCTACCATTGGATTAACCAGGGCGAGGCAGGGCCGGCCCGATCGGCGCAGCCGAATGCCGTGACGTTGGATTCCGGGGCTAAAGCAGGTTAGCGGGAGCTCGACGTGATCGTTTCACGAATCGCGCCATGTTCTCGAGGAGCTGGAATGTCTGACGAGCAGGAATTGTTGGCCGACGGCGGGCCAGTCTCATCGGGATCGCCCGCGCTCGATTACATCCTGAAGGGCGGCTACGCTTCCAACCGCGTCCACCTCATTGAGGGGGAGCCCGGATCGGGCAAGACGACTTTAGGGCTTCAGTTCCTGCTGGAAGGCGCGGCGAAAGGCGAGACGTGCCTCTACATCACGCTGTCCGAGAGCAGGGACGAACTGCTGCACGTCGCCACCACCCACGGTTGGGACCTTGGCGGCATCGACATCTTCGAACTGGTGCCGCCCGAACTGAGTCTCGACACCGAACGCGAGCAGTCGATCGTCTACGCGTCCGACCTCGAACTCGGCGAAACTGTCCAGATGGTGATGGAGGAGGTCGAGCGGATCGCGCCCGCGCGGATTGTCTTCGACAGCCTGTCCGAGATCCGCCTGCTGGCGCAGGGGCCGCTGCGGTTTCGGCGCCAGGTGATGGCGTTGAAGCATTATTTCGCCAAGCACCAGTGCACGGTGCTGTTCCTCGACGATCTTACGCAGACGGAGAATGATCTCAGCCTGCACAGCCTTGCGCACGGCGTGGTGCGGCTCGACCAGCTGGCGGTGAGCTACGGCTCCGAGCGGCGCCGCCTTCGCGTGTTCAAGATGCGCGCGCGCGCCTTTCGCGGCGGCTTCCACGACTTCGCGATCCGCAAAGGAGGCCTCGAGATATTCCCGCGGCTGGTGGCGAGTTCCTACCCCGAGACTGGGCTCGAAGAGCGGGTCGCCACCAGCGGCATCGAGGAGCTCGACAGGCTCTCCGGCGGAGGTCTCGATTACGGCACCTCGACCTTGATCATCGGCCCTTCGGGGTCCGGCAAGTCGACGTTGGCGCTGACCTATATCTATTCGGGGCTGCAAAGTGGGGAAACCGGCTTCTTCGTGAGCTTCGACGAGACTGAAGCGGTGTTCCTGCGCCGCGCCAAGGGTCTTGGAATGGACCTCGATCCCTATCTCAAAAGCGGCCACTTCACCTTCCGGCAGGTCGACCCCGCAGAGCTGTCACCAGGCGAACTGACCTCGATCCTGCGCGATCTGGTGGACACGGGCGCGACCATGGTGGTGCTGGATTCGCTGTCCGGCTACCAGCACGCAATGCCGGAGGACCAGTATATGCTCCTCCAGATGCATGAGATCGTCACCTATCTCAATCAGCAGGGCATCCTCACTTTCCTCATTCTCACGCAGACCGGAATGGTCGGGAACATGCAGTCCCCGGTCGACCTTACCTACCTTGCAGACTCAGTGATGCTGCTCCGCTTCTTCGAGGCGGAAGGGGAGATCAGGCGCGCCGTTTCGGTCCTCAAAAAGCGCACCGGACCCCATGAATCCGCGATCCGCGAGATGGCGATCGATCAGGGCGGCATCAGAGTTGGGCCGAAACTGGATGGTTTCAGAGGCGTTCTGACAGGAGTGCCTACATTTGAAGGTAAGTCGCGATTGTTAGAGGAACGTGGTGCCCAGCGGAATTGAGACACCTCTGAGAGACATTTTCCTGGTGATCGCGCCGTCGGGGCGCGATTGCCCGGTGATCGGTGAACTGCTCGCCAGCGCCCGTCTCGGCTGGGCGGCCGACAATGACGGCGCCACCTTGCTCCAGGCGCTAGTCACCGGTGACGCGGCCGGAGCGGTCATCACCGACGACGCGCTGTCGCGGATCGACACGGGCCGGCTGCGAGAGGCGATCGAGAAGCAACCGCCCTGGTCCGACTTTCCTTTCATTCTACTCACGCGGCGCGGCGAGACGCGGCAGGGTTCCCGGTCGATCGAGGAATTGGTCAATGTCACCATTCTCGAGCGACCGCTGCATCCCGCCTCCTTGATCAGCGCGGCGCGGGCCGCGCTGCGCGGGCGGCTTCGGCAAAGGCTGGCGGCCCGCCACTTGGATGAGCGCGAAAAGGCGCGTGCCGAGTTGCGCGAACTCGCCGACACGCTGGAAGCCAAGGTCCAGGAGCGGACGCACGACCTTGCCGCGGCAAACGACAGGCTCACCGCCGAGATCGCCGAGCGCGAACGAGCCGAAGCACGACTGCTCCAGGCACAGAAGATGGAAGCGGTCGGCCAGCTCACGGGCGGCATCGCGCACGATTTCAACAATCTTCTGACCGCCGTGATCGGCTCGCTCGACCTGCTGCTCCGCCGCAGCGAAGACGAAAAGGCGCGTCGGCTCGCGAAGAATGCTCTCCAGGCTGCGGAACGAGGCGCCCAGCTCACGGCCCAGCTGCTTGCTTTTTCGCGGCGGCAGCGGCTCTCTCCCGCTCCGCTCCACCCCAACGAAATCGTCTCGGGGATGGGTGACCTGCTCGCCCGGTCGATTGGGGCCCATGTGCGAGTGGAGACCCGGCTCGACCCGACGCTGTGGAAGGCGCTTGCCGACCCGACCCAGCTCGAGCTGATGCTTCTCAACCTCGCCATCAACGCCCGCGATGCCATGCCGGCCGGCGGGCGGCTGACCATCGCCACGCAGAACGTCGAGCCGGTGCCGCCACAGCTCGCGTCGGAGCTCTCACCCGGCCAGTATGTCGCCATCTCCGTCTCGGACACCGGGACCGGTATGAGCCCCAGCGTGCTGGCGCGGGCGTTCGAGCCTTTCTTCACCACCAAAGAGCAGGGCAAGGGGACCGGCCTGGGCCTGGCCCAACTCTACGGCTTCGCGAAGCAGTCGGGCGGCACCGCCCGGATCGAGAGCCGTGAGGGCGAAGGAACCACTGTCACGCTTTACCTGCCCCGCACGCGGGAGGAAGCGGTGCCCTCGATCTCGGCGGGGCGTGAGGTGAAACCGACGCAGCGGGCGCGCATCCTCGTGGTCGACGACGATGAGGATGTGCGGCTGGTCGCCGCGACGATGATCGAGGAGATCGGCTACGAAGTCGTCTCCGCGCCGAATGGAGAGGCGGCGCTCAAGGCGCTGGACGAGGGGCGCTTCTCGCTCCTCCTGACCGATGTCGCCATGCCGGGAATGACCGGAGTGGACCTCGCGCGGCGTGTGCGCCCCGCTTACCCCGAGCTGCCGATCCTGTTCGCGAGCGGTTATGCCGACGTGCAGACGTTCGGAGCGGAGCTCACCGAAGAGAACATGCTCAAGAAGCCGTATCGCATCGCCGACCTCGCTGCGCGCATCGCCGCGATCCTGGCGGAGAGGCGCAGCGAGGGCAATGTCGTGGAGCTGAGGCGCTAGTTTTCCTCCCGAATTGGGGAGGAACTCAGCCCTTCTTCAGCACCCCAAGCGCCGCAGTCACCATCGCTTCCGTCGCAGTCGAGATGGTCGGCTCCGGGTCCGGCGCCCAGAAGGGGCTGTGGAGCGACGGCAGCTTGGCAGGATCGCCGTTCGCCTTTTGCCATTGCGCCTGCGGCACGCCCCCGACCCAGAAGATCAGGCTCTCGATCGACTTGTCGGCGAGCCAGAAGCGGCTGAAATCCTCGCCACCCATAACGGCCGGCGTCGCCTTGACGCGGTCGGCACCGAAGCGCTTCGTCAGCAGCTCGGCCGTGCTGGTGGTGAAGGTGGCGGTGTTGAACGTCGCGGGCGTATATTCCTTCTCGCGGATCGTCACGACCGGCATGCGATCATCGGGCATCCCGGCCGCGATCGCCTCTCCCCGCACGACGCGCTGGATGCCGTCGAGCAGCAGCTTGCGCGTCGAGTCGCTGTAGCTGCGCACCGTGAGCAGCATCTGCGCTTCATCCGAGATGATGTTGTGCTTGGCGCCGGCGTGGAAGCTGCCGACGGTCACCACCGCGGGGCTCTGCGGATCGTTTTCGCGGCTGACCAAAGTCTGAAGCGCCGTCACGATCCGGCTCGCAAGAACGATCGGGTCCTTGGTCGTGTGTGGGTAAGCGCCGTGGCCGCCGACCCCCTTCACCGAAATGTCGACGCTATCGACGTTCGCCAGCGCATAGCCATTCGAATAGCCGATCGTGCCCGCCGGGAGGCCCGCGGAATCGTGAAACGCGAGCACGTGGCTCGGCTTGGGGAAGCGCGTGTAGAGACCGTCGGCGAGCATCGCCTGTGCCCCCTCGCTGGTCTCCTCGCCGGGCTGGAGGATCATGACGAGCGTGCCGGACCATTGGTCCTTCATCGCGGCGAGCCTTCGGGCCGCGCCCACCCACGCGGTCATGTGCGTGTCGTGGCCGCAGGCGTGCATGATGCCGGTCTCGCCGCCGGCGCGGCTCGTGCCCCTCACCTTGCTTGCGAACGGTAGGCCGGTCTGTTCGACCACGGGGAGCCCGTCCATATCGGCGCGCATCAGCAGGGTCGGGCCAGGACCATTCTTCATCACCGCGACGACGCCCGTCTTGCCGACGCCTGTGGTGACCTGGAAGCCGAGCTTCTTCGCCTCGGCGGCGAGCTTGGCGGAGGTCTTCACCTCCTGCATGGAGAGCTCGGGGTTGGCGTGCAGGTCGCGATACAGCGTCAGCAGCGAAGGCATGTCCTTCGCGACGGCGTCGGACAAGGTATCGGCATGCGCCGGCGTGGCGAGAGCCGCGAGCGCGGCGGTCAAAAGGAGCGTCTTCATGAGTTCCTTGGGATGTTGTTGAGGGCGGGGACCAGCTCGAGGACGTCGATGGTGGATTCGAAATGCGGGTACGGGAGCACGAGCCGCCAACGATTCTCGCCGATCCGCTCGACGACGCCGGCCATGTCGCGCTCGCGGTCGCGACCATATTGGAGCGCGCGCGGCTCATCACCCAGCTGCAACGTCCCGAGGAACACCATCCGCTGCTGGCCTCCACTGGGAAGAAAGTGACCGATCGGCCGCTGCGACCCCGTCATCTTGGCGAAACTCATCAGCCCGCCTTCCCGGCGGATGCGGCACATGAAGGGCGGGTAGGAGACGTAATCGAGCATTCCCTGCGATTTCGCGCCGACCTTGATCACCCGGCAGCGATAATCACCGGCCGGCGGGTCGCGCCATTCGACCGCCGCGTCGGGGTTCAGCAAAACCCCCTCTCTCACCAGCACCTGGCCATGCCCGGTCGCCTGCGCTTTCCGCAGACCGTTCATCCATGCGGTGCGCCAGTTGCGAAGGCGGCCGCGATCGTCTTCCGTCGCGATCGTCCGCCAGTCGGGTGTTGCGGTCGCCCGGGCGATCTGGGGCGCCGAGCCGCCCTTGGACGCGCATCCCGCGACGCTGACGGCTAAGCAAATGGAAAAACAGGCGAATCTCATCGAAGCTCCATCCCTGCCCCCGAATGCAAGCAGTCTACTGCGCAGTCCAGCCGCCGTCCATCGACAGGTTGGCACCGGTGATCGCCGAGGCTTCGTCGCGGCAGAGGAAGGTCGCAAGTGCGGCGACCTGGTCCACGGTCACGAACGTCTTGGTCGGCTGGGCGGCAAGCAGCACGTCGTTCATCA
>NZ_CADCWD010000009.1 GCF_902806315.1 uncultured Sphingosinicella sp. | reverse complement strand
GTGTCCAAAAACTCCTTATCCTCCGCGATGGAGGTGACTTTGGTGTAGAAACGGTCGCGGCCCAAAGCGCGGGCAGGGGCGGTGAGGGCGTCGACATAGTCCTTCACGGTGGTGAAGCTGCCCGGATTGACGTTTGTCGCCAGCAACTCGGGGAACAGATAGGATTCGGTGAGCTGGGTGGCGGCCCAGTTCTGGCGGTCGGCAAGCGAGCAGGCAGTGGTCGGTGGAGGAGCGGGCGACGGCGGAGGAGGCGACGGTGGAGGAGCCGGGGCGGGACCGGAAACGGGGGGCGACGGGGTCCCGCCCGAGCCGCCCCCGCCGCCGCAGGAGGAGAGCAGCGCCATGGCGCTCAGCGCGGTTCCGAGATGCTTGAACCTGACAGTCATCGGCTGTGCACCATCCCGTCTCGTGCTGCCGACACCTTAGCCCATAAATATGCATCTTATGGCCGAAAGCGATGCCATCTGCGCATTTCCGTTGCGTCGGCACCCGGTCGTGCGCAAGGTTTGTGAATGGATCGGATCGACCGCGCCTTGCTGGCTCTTCTTCAGGAGGATAGCCGCCGAACGGCGGACAAGCTCGGGGAAGAGCTGGGCCTTTCGCGATCAGCCGTGACGCGGCGGATCCAGAACCTTGCTCAAGAAGGGATTATCGCGAGGGAAGTGGTTGTGCTGGGCGACCGCTTTCGAGCCAGCAGGGTGGCCGCCATCGTCAACGTCCAGTTCGACAGGCACAAGCCGGCCGAGGCGGATCAATTCAAACGTGCGATCCGGGCGCTGCCCGAGGTTCAGCTTTTCGTGTTGATTACAGGGGCGAGCGACGCATTGCTGCTGGTCTCCGTCAGGGACATGGATCACTTCAATGTCTTCGCGGATCAGCTGGCAAGCATGCCCCTTGTCCGCCGCTATGAAACGAGCTTCATCAAGCGAATGGAAAAGTTCACGACCTCCGTGCCTCTTGAGTGAATCCTGCATAGCGCGGCAAGGCCGAGCGAACGGTGGCGCAAGGACCCGTGTTGAACCGGACTGGCAGCGACCAGGTGGGTCGGACGCAAAGGGTGAGGTCTGTACGGCCGACCATTGAGCACGAGTTGCCCGTCTCTATGGGGTCGAAATCTATTGGGTCGAAAGCAGACGTAAGGGCGCTCGCTGGCCTAGTGTCCGCTATTCGAACAACTCGTTTGGGAAGCAGACCGTTCACGCGCGGCCAGTTCACAGCATCCAGTGCCCAGCTTCCTCCGGCTGGGTGGATCGAGGAAAGGCGCAATTCCGCGCGTTTAAGTGATGGCGCGCCCGACAGGATTCGAACCTGTGACCCCAAGCTTAGAAGGCTCGTGCTCTATCCAACTGAGCTACGGGCGCCCGGCTGAGGCTCTAGCGCGGTTTGGCGGCGAGCGGAACAGCGGTGGAAGTGGGGCAGGACGTGGCTATGTTAGGCGCCGCCGGAGCTGATGTGGGGCCGAGCGCGGTTAAGTGTCTGGCGCCTCTTCATTTTTAAGAGGGCAGCCCTATATCCCCGTCAGTTCAACAAACTGAAAGGAGGTGGTCTGATGTCTCATTGTCACATGCCGTTCGCGGCGATCCAGGTGAGCGCAGCCTCCGCTGGGGTTCTCGCTTAAGGATTAGCCGCACCATCGGCTGACAATGCTAAGAGGCCGCTCGGGCAACCGGGCGGCCTTTCGCATTTCAGACGCTGCGGACGGCGCGCTCCACGTTGAGCGCGGCTTCCACCATCCGCTCCCACATGTCGGGATCGCCGGCGGCGGCCATCACAGGGTCGGGCTCTCGCATCGTGCGCAGGATCGAGAGCGCGTCGTCCACATATTCGTGCCATTCCTCATCGACGTTCGGCCCGGCCGAAGGGTCGTCTCCTTCGGCGTTGCTGCTCAGCGCGCGGCCAGCAAGGACGCGGGCCATGCGTTCGACGAGCGTCAGGTTCGATACGGGCATTGAGATCTCCTTTGCGGACCCAACGGAGGAAGTCAGCTCTGGTTTCGCCTCAAAGCACCTCGAACAGACCGGCCGCGCCCATGCCGCCGCCGACGCACATGGTGACGACCACATGGCGCGCGCCCCGTCGCTTGCCTTCGATGAGCGCGTGGCCGGTCAGCCGGGCGCCGCTCATGCCGTAAGGGTGGCCGACCGAGATCGCGCCGCCGTCCACGTTCAGTTTGTCGTCCGGAATGCCGAGCTGGTCCTGGCAGTAGAGGACCTGCACCGCGAAGGCCTCGTTCAGTTCCCACAGGTCGATATCCTGGGCGTTGAGGCCGAAGCGCTTGAGGAGCTTGGGAACCGCGAAGACGGGACCGATGCCCATCTCGTCGGGCTCGGTGCCGGCGACGGCCATGCCCATGTAGCGGCCGAGCGGCTTCAGCCCGCGTTCGGCGGCCATGCCGGCTTCCATGATGACGCAGGCGGAAGCACCGTCGGAGAGCTGGCTGGCATTGCCGGCGGTGATCATCGCTTCGGGACCCATGACGGGCTGGAGCGCCGCAAGGCCCTCGAGCGTCGTCTCCGGCCGGTTGCCTTCGTCCTTGGCGAGCGTCACCTCCTTCATCGAAGTTTCGCCGGTCGCCTTGTCCTTGACGGCCATGCGCGCGGTGACGGGGATGATCTCGACGTCGAAGCGGCCTTCCGCCTGAGCGGCGGCGGTGCGCTGCTGGGAACGAAGCGCATAGGCGTCCTGTCGTTCGCGGCTGATCGTGTAGCGCGAGCCGACGACTTCGGCGGTGTTGATCATCGGCATGTAGACGCCGTTGTGCATCGACAGGAGCTCCGGATCCGGCCCGAGCCGCATCTCCGGGGTCTGAACGAGGCTGATGCTCTCGACGCCGCCGGCGACGCAGATGTCCATGCGGTCGACGATCACCTGCTTGGCCGCGGTCGCGATCGCCATCAGACCGGAGGCGCACTGGCGGTCGATGGACATGCCGCTGACGGTGACGGGCAGACCGGCACGAAGCGCGGCGGTGCGGCCGATCGTGGTCTGCACGCCCTGCTGGAGCGCGGCGCCCATGATGACGTCCTCGATCTCCTCGGGCGCGACGCCGGAGCGCTCGACGGCGGCGCGGATGGCGTGGGCTGCGAGGGTGGGGGAAGGCGTGGCGTTGAAGGCGCCGCGATAGGCGCGGCCGATCGGCGTTCTTGCAGTGGAAACGATGACGGCTTCGCGCGTGGCCATTCTGGTCCTTTCGAAAGGAGAGGTGCGGCTGCCTCCTAGCGCGTCTTTACGTGAACGGAAAGCGGGCGGAATCGCACTTCCGCCCAGAGACTCTCAAGCTGCTTGGGACGCTACACGGACGTTGGCGGCACGACGAAGGGAAAGTCCAGCCGCTCCGAAGCCCAGGATCATCATGGCCCATGTCGTAGGCTCGGGCACGGCTGGCGCGCTCAGGCTGCTGCTCGTGCGGATATTGTCGATGCCGAATGCGTCGACAAAGCCACCAGCCGCATTTTGCGTGAACATCACGGTTGTGAAGGCAGTGTCGCTACGGAAGCCGAAGAAGCCGGCGCCCTCACCGTTCAGGCTGAAGGGCGGGGTGGAAAAGCCGACGCTCGTGAAGCCCGGTCCACTGAAATCGACTCTGTAGGAGTCCGAGATATCCAGATCGGTCCAGTCGAAGCCGAAAGCTGTGATCGCCGAACCAAACGTAAAGGTCAGGCTCGGACCGAGATCACCGTCGCCGATGTTGAACATTTCCGGCTCGACTTGCCCGATATAGAGGAAGTTCGTCCCATCAATGGTTCCTCGCTCCCCGCCAGAAGCGAGAGCGACATAATCGCCGTTCGCGTTGCCGCTCAGCAGAAAGTTCCCGTACGCCCCGGCGACGGCCGGATTTTCAGGAGAGGCCAGCGTCGCGGGCGACGCGCCGTTGAATGTCTCCAGCGTCGTGCTTCCGGCCGCAGCTTGGAAGGCGCTTGCATCCGTGTAGGTGAATACGGCGGCGACGGCCGAGCAATGGCAGCATGGCCATTCCGGCTGCAGCCAAAAGCGCGATTTTCATAGTTTCCCACCTGACGGGCTTAGACCCGTGCTCGACTCGTCGCCAACTATTGAATAATCGAATTTTAATAGTTCGCAATCCTGAGCCATCGGCTGCTGCCAGTGGCCGGCCTAAAACGGGCCACAGCGATCCAGGGAACTGCTGGACGAAAGGCAATCATTGTTCGCGTGAATGGCAATTGCCTTCACGTCGGCCTGATCAAACGAACACGCGCCCGATCCAGTCGGCAACAAGGGCGGGTTTGTCTTCGCCCTCGATCTCGACGGTGACGTTGTGCAGGAACTGCCACTGGCCCGGCTGCTTCTGCTTGAGCGAAACCAGTATGAAGTGGCCACGGACGCGCTTGCCGGCGCGGACGGGGGCGATGAAGCGGACTTTCTCGAAGCCGTAATTCACGCCCATCTTGGTACCCTCAGGCACCAGCATGACGTGCGCGGCCATCTGGCTGAGCAGCGACAAGGTGAGGAAGCCATGGGCAACCGTGCCTCCGAACGGCGTCTCGGCGGCCGCAACCGGATCGACATGGATGAACTGGTGGTCGCCGGTGACTTCGGCGAAAGTGTCGATGCTCTGCTGGCCGATCTCGATCCAAGGCGAGGCGCCGAGGCCGGCGCCCACCTTCGCCCTGATCTCGTCCAGAGTGGCAACCGGCATCCATGCTCCCCACATTGTCCGGGCAGGCCCGGCCCGTTAGGGGCCGGTCTAAGCCCTGCTTCGCGAAAGACACAAGCCTTGGCCACAGCCACTCGTATCCCTGCCGCAGCGGACGCTACGGCAGCCGCCCGCGCCGAAATCCGCCGCCTGCATCGCGCGCCCGAACCCGAGGTGCTGGCGCCGCTGCTGAAGGACGCGGCGCTCGATCCCGAATCGCGCGGCCGGGTGGAGAGCCGCGCGCTCGGCATGCTCGCGGAGCTTCGCTCCGCCCAGTCGTCGGGCTGGGTGAACCAGTTCCTGCAGGAATATCGCCTCAACACGTCGGAAGGCATCGCCTTGCTCTCGCTCGCCGAGGCGTTCCTGCGCGTGCCGGACCCGGAGACCGCGGACCAGCTCATCGCCGACAAGCTCGGCACCGCCGACTGGAAGTCGCATGCGGGCAAGTCGCATTCGACGCTGGTGAACAGCGCCACCTGGGGCCTCGTGATCGGCCGCGCGCTGGTGAGCGAGACCGAGCAGGCCAGCGCCTTGAAGCGCCTGATCTCGCGCGCGGGCGAGCCGTTCGTACGCCAAGCGGTCGGCGCGGCGATGCGGATGATGGGCGAGATCTTCGTGATGGGCCGCACCATCGACGAAGCGATCGGCCGCATGCGCAAGAAGGAAAATCGCGGCTTCACCGCCAGCTTCGACATGCTGGGTGAGGCCGCGCGCACCTTCCCGGATGCCGAGCGCTACTTCCGCTCGTACGAGGGCGCGATCCACGCGGTGGGGAAGGCCGCCAAGGAAGGGCATTCGATCTCGGTCAAGCTCTCGGCGCTCCACCCGCGCTACGAGGTCGCGCAATATGAGCGCTGCGTCTCCTCCCTAACCGAGCAGGTCGAGGCGCTGGCGATGCTCGCCAAGCGCTACGGCATCGCCTTCACGATCGATGCCGAGGAGAGCGAGCGGCTCGACATGAGCCTCGACATCATCGGCACCGTCGCGGCGCTGCCGGGGCTGAAGGGTTGGGATGGCCTCGGCATGGCGGTGCAGGCGTACGGCAAGCGCTGCCGGCCGACGCTCGCCTGGGCGGATGCGCTGGGCGCCGCGACGGGCCGGCGCATCGCGGTGCGGCTGGTCAAGGGCGCTTATTGGGACAGCGAGATCAAGCACACGCAGGAGCAGGGGCTTTCCGATTACCCGCTCTTCACGCGCAAGGCGGCGACCGACGCCTCCTATCTCGCCTGCGCCAAGGACATGCTGCGCGCGCGCAACATCTATCCCGCCTTTGCCACCCACAATGCGCTGACCGTCGCGACGATCCTGGAATGGGCGGGCGGCAGCCGCGACTTCGAGTTCCAGCGCCTGCACGGAATGGGCGAGGGGCTCTACGAGAGCCTGGTGCGCGAGCAGGGCTATCAAACCCGCATCTACGCGCCGGTCGGCGGGCATCGCGACCTGCTGGCCTATCTGGTGCGGCGTTTGCTGGAGAATGGGGCCAATTCGAGCTTTGTTCACCAGCTGGCGGACGAGAAGCTGACCGACGCGGACATCCTGGCGGATCCGGTGAAGAAGATCGCGGCGGTAGGCGGCACCCGCCATCCCCGAATACCACTCCCGAAGGAGCTGTTCGCGCCCGAGCGCGACAACAGCCAGGGCATCGACCTCAACGATCGTGAAGAGCTGGCGCGGGTCGTCGGGACCGTGTCCCAGCCGCTTCCGAACGTCACCTCCCCCGGTCCCGACCCGAGCCATGCGCCGGGTGCGGGGGTGGGGAACGTCACCCAGCCGCACCACGCGCCGGGCGGCGACAAGGCTCATGCCGCCGAGGCGGTGGAGCGCGCACTGACCGGCTTCCCGGCCTGGTCGCGGCAGAGCGTTGAGCACCGCGCCGCGTGCATTGATCGGCTTGCCGACCTGCTCGAGCGCGAGCGCGAACGGCTGATGGCGATCGCTGTCCAGGAAGCCTTCAAAACCATCCCCGACGCGCTCGGCGAAGTGCGCGAGGCCGTGGATTTCTGCCGCTATTATGCGGCTCAGGCTCGTAAGGGCCTGCAGCCGATCGAGCTTCCCGGCCCGACGGGTGAGCGCAATCTGATGCGCATGGAAGGCAGAGGCGTCTGGGTCTGCATCGCGCCTTGGAACTTCCCGCTCGCCATCTTCCTCGGCCAGGTCTCTGCCGCGCTCGTCACCGGCAACTCGGTGGTTGCGAAACCCGCGCCGCAGACGCCCGAAATCGCGCGCTTCGCGGTGGATCTCGCTTATCGCGCCGGCGTGCATCGCGACGTGCTCGTCTTCGCGCCTGGCGGCCCCGAAATGGGTCAGGCGCTGATGGAAGATGTTCGCATCGCCGGTGTCGCCTTTACCGGCTCGACCGCGACCGCCAAGCGCATCGCCCGCACGCTGCTGGAGGACGACGAGCGGCCGATCGTGCCGCTGATCGCGGAGACGGGCGGCATCAACGCGATGATCGTGGATTCAACCGCCTTGCCGGAGCAGGTGGTGGCGGACGTGGTCACCTCCGCCTTCCGTTCGGCAGGCCAGCGCTGCTCGGCGCTGCGCGTGCTGCTCCTCCAGGAGGAGATTGCCGACCGCACGCTGGAGATGCTGTCGGGAGCGATGGACACGCTGGTCGTCGGGGATCCGGCCGATCCGAGGACCGACGTCGGCCCGGTGATCGACGAAGGCGCATACGAGCGGCTGATGGGCCACAGGGCGGCCAGCCAGAACCGGTGGCTGCACACGATCGGGGTGCCGGAAACCGGCTTGTTCGTCCCGCCGACCACCATCCGCGTCGACCGGATCGAGGACGTAAGGCGGGAATGGTTCGGCCCGCTGCTCCACGTCACGACCTGGAAAGCGGGCGCATTGCCGGAGACGATCGCGCGGGTGAACCGCGGCGGGTTCGGCCTCACCATGGGTCTCCACAGCCGCATTGCGCGCGCGGCCGAAGCGGTCGAGGACGTGGCCAAGGTCGGCAATCTCTACGTCAATCGTTCGATGATCGGCGCGATCGTCGGCTCGCAGCCGTTCGGCGGCGAGGGGCTCAGCGGCACCGGGCCCAAGGCCGGCGGCCCGCACTATCTTCCGCGCTTCTGCACGGAGCGGGTGACGAGCACCGATACGACCAGCTCGGGCGGCAACGCCACCTTGCTGTCGCTGGAGGATGTGGGGCTTTAGGCGAAAAAGGGGCGCCGCTCCCTTGGACCGGCACCCCTCGTCATTTAGCCGCGGCGATTGTCCCAATCGCGGCGCTCCAGGCGAAGCTCCTGACGGATGCGGTTCACCTGAGATTCGAGCTGCGCGACCTCGCTGCGGGAGAAGCCGTTACGGCCGTAGCGGTTGTACATCTGCTGCACGCTGCGCGCCTGACGCCGCAGCCCGGTCGCCTCGCGGTTCGAGACGGTGCCCCGCTGCTGAGCGCGGTCGATGCGCCGCTGAAGCTGGTTGATGTCGGCCTGGATTTCACGGCGGACCGTCGGCTGAAGCCGCCAAGTCTGCGCCGTTGCAGGCACTGCGGCGAACGCGGTCGACGCAACGACGATCGAAAGCATGAACTTACGCATAACTGACTCCTTTGAGTTCAACGCCAAGCTGGCGTGAGATCGGTATGCAACGGCCATGTCACGGGGATGTGCCGGGAAGGGCGCCAATTTGTCGCAGTTTGTATTCGGCTAGCCGCGCGGCGCGAGCCCGGCTTGATCGCGCCGCGTGCCGCGTTGGTCGACGTGCCGCAGGCTTGTCGAAAGGGGATCGCGATTGATCGCCCGAGGGTGCACCCGGGGTTCCGCCGCGGCTAGTCGCGCGTCCCGAAGCTTGCCGGGGGAACGCACATGGACCGTCTCGATCTCAAATTCCTTGCGCTGGGCGCGGCGATGCTCGTCGTCGGCGTGTCGATGGGCATTTACATGGGCATCGTGCACGACTTCCAGCTCTCGCCGGTGCACGCTCATGTGAACCTCGTCGGCTGGGTGTCGCTGTCGCTGTTCGGGATCGTCTACAAGCTGTTCCCCGAGCTTCAGGCGCGGCGGCTTGCGAAGCTGCACTTCGCCTTCGCCGCTCCGGCCGGCGTGGTGTTTCCGTTCGGAATCGCCCTGGCTGTGCTGGCGGAGAAGCCGCTGCTGGCGATCGTCGCGTCGCTGCTCTGGTTTGTCGGCACCATCCTGTTCCTGATCCAGATCGCCGGCCTCGCCTTAGCGCGCTCCGCAAACCGCACGCTGGTTGCTGCCGAATAGCTAGTCCCTCGGCAGTGGGTGACTTTCGTACGGCAGTACGTAGCTGCCGTCGGGAGCCGCGGTGAAGCTGGTCTGGGTCGGGTAAGCGAGGCGGATGCCCTCGCGGCGCAGCCCCGCCAGCAGCTCCAGGAAGATGGCGCTGCGGGCGGCGAAGAAGTAATCGTAGTCGGGCGTCTGCACCCGCATCTCCGCTTCGAAGTCGAGCGCATAGGGGCTGATGCCGGTAATCCCGGCGCGGACCAGTTCCACGAGGTCGTGGCGGGCGGCGACCTGGCGCACGAGGTCCGGGACGCGTGCCGCATCCTCCGGCGATGTCTGCTGCACCAGGCCGAATTTGAGCAGCAGGCGGCGTTGCCCGACATGCGCGAAATTGTGGACGATCTTGTCGAGCAGGATCGCGTTGGAAGCGACGATCTCCTCGCCGTCGACCGAGCGGATGCGGGTGGATTTGAGTCCGATCTGCTCGATGGAGCCGTTGACCTGATCGAACTTGATCGCGTCGCCGCGCCGGAACGGGCGGTCGAGGATGATCGCGACGGCCGCGAACAGGTCCTTGAATATGCCCTGGGCGGCAAGGCCGATGGCGATGCCGCCGATGCCGAGGCCTGCGACGAGACCGGTGACGTTGACGCCCAGATTGTCGAGGATGAGGACGAGCGCGATCGCGAACAAAGCCGCGGTGACGAGGCCGCGGATGAGGCCGACCGCGGTTCCGAGCGCGCTGTGCTGGTCGGCGTCGCCGATGCGGTGGAGGATCAGGCCCAGCACCAGCTCGCGCGCCCAGACCGCCGCCTGGATCGCCGCCGCGATCGTGAAGAGGATGTTGATCACCCGCAGCGCGGCTGGCGGTGTTCCCGCATTCTCCGCGACGATCTCGACCGCGCAAAGGATGATGAACACCAGGCTGGTGCGGCTCAGCACGCGGCCGACGATGGTGCGCCAGTGGAGATCGTCGCTGCGATCGCGGACCAGCCGATGGCCGAAGGCGCGCAGGCCCAGCAGCAGCGCCGCGATGAGCAGCGCCGCGCCGGTTGCGAGCAGCAGGTCGACGCTGTTCGCCGCGAACCATTCGGAGGTGCGTTCCGCCATCCGGCCGGTCTTCTGGCTGAGGTTCATGTCACCGGTCATGCCGGGCACTCGATGTCACGATGGACGGGGAGGGACAAGCCCGGGGCGGCGCCTCAGGCGGCGCTCACCGAGGCTTCGAGCTGGGCGCGGGTGTCTCCGGCGACCTTTCCTGCCCCTTCCTGCTTCACCTTCTCCTCGATCTTCGCTTCTTCCTTGGGCAGCGCTTCGAGGAAATCTATCAGCGCGCGTTCGTAGCAGCTGAGATACTTCCCCGTCCGCGGGAGCTTCGCGCCGCAGATTGCGCCCGCGTCCTTGGCGGCCTCGATGATGGCCGGGTGCACGTAGGATTTGCGGCTGATCGCGGGCGTGTTGCCGAGCGCCTCGGCGACCGGCTCGATCACGCTCTTCAGCTTGATGGTGCCCGAGCTTTCCGCGCGCTTGGCCATCTCCTCGAAAGCGATCACGCTGGCGCCCCAGGTGCGGAAGTCCTTGGCGGTGAAATCGCCGCCGGTCGCTTCCTTGATGTAGGCGTTGACGTCGCTCGAGCTCACCGGGCAGACGGTGCCCTCCTCGTTCACGAACTCGAAAAGGTGCTGGCCCGGCAGGTCCTGGGTTCTTTTCGCGATCCGGGCGAGGTTGCGGTCGGTCACCGTCACGGTGCGTTTGATGCCGTGCTTGCCGGCATAAGTGAGCTTCAGCTTGCCGCGCTCGAATTTGGCGTGGCGGTTGCGCAGGGTGGTCGCGCCGAAGCTCTTATTGTCCTTGGCATATTCCTCGTTGCCGACGCGCATGTGCGTGCTTTCGATCAACCGCACCACGGCGGCGATCACGGTCTCGGGCCGCGTCGCCTTGCCGGCAATGTCCTCCTCCACCTTCTTGCGCAGCTTGGGGAGAGCGCGGCCGAAATCGGCGAGCCGCTCATATTTTTGCGCCTCCTGACTGGCGCGGAAGTCGGCGTGATAGCGATATTGCTTCCGGCCCCGCGCGTCGAAGCCGACGCCTTGGAGGTGCCCGTTCGGGTCGGGGCAGAACCAGCAGCGCTCATACGCGGGCGGCATGCCGATCTTGTTCAGCCGCTCGATCTCCTCGCGGTCGCTGATGCGCTTGCCGTCGGGGCCGTAATAGCCCCAGCCCAGGCGCATCTTCTTGCGGGTGATGCCGGGCGCGCTGTCGTCTACGAAGTTGAGCATCAACCTAAAATGGACGCGCGCTCGGTTCGTTCCGGACCGGAAATCAGGCGGTTGCGGGGGCTGGCTCGGCTGGCTCGGCTGGCTTGCGCTTGCCCCAGGGTTCGCGCTTGGATTGGCCTTCCTTGCGGCGGACGAGGGTGTCGAACCCGATCTGGACGGCAAGCAGCATGTAGACGAACGGCTGGAAGGCCATGCCGACGAAGAGCGCGCCGACAAGGTAGACGATCTGAGCATTCTGAAGCGCGGTCGCGAGCGGGGAGATCCAGGCCTTGTCGCCCTCGGCCTTGCGATAGCGGTGGCGCAACATCTCCATCCGGATGAGCCCGGCCGCATGGATCAGGAGGAACAGGATCAGGCCGGGGAAGCCCTGCTCGCCGAGCATCTCGAAATAGCTGCTATGGTAGGCCCGGCCCGCTTCCTGGACCTCGGCGCTCCTGACCGACTCGACGTTTCCGAGATCCCGTCTTTCGACGGTGTTCACGCTGAGCCGGTTCTGGCGATAAGCCTCGAAGCCGCCGCCAAAGGGCCTGTCCTGCACATAATCCCACGTCCAGGCCCAAACCGCGAGGCGGGTGCTTGCCGACGCGTCCGCCTCGTAGGTCTTGATCGTGCTCATGCGGCTGGTGAAGGTGTCCGGCAGCATCGGCACCGCGACAGCCACGGCCGCGGCGACAAGCGCCATATAGCCGAGCCGGTTCTTGGTATTGCGGAGCATCAGGATGCCCAGGGCCGCGATGCAGACGAGCCCGGTCCTCGCCACCGTTCCGACCGGGATCAGGAGGCAGGCGAAGATCAGGTTGTAGGCGAAGAGCCGCACACGCCAGTCGCGCGGGTAGATCGTGCCGAACCGGGCGAGCCACAGGATCAGCGGGATGATCGCGATCGCGACCGTCGAAATCTGGCTGCCTTCGTAGAGTCCGCTGTTCGTCTCGACCATCAGGTTGAGCGCGCCGTAGCCGCCGCCCGAGGCCGCCGTCTTGATGCCGCCGACGATGATGATCGCGGCCGCAGACAGGGTCATGAACAGCAGATAGGCTTCGATCCGAAGCTTGGTCCGGAGCGTCAACGGCAGGAAAATCGCCCAAATCATCGATTTCCACACCCACTCCCATTTGAAGAGCGCATCGGCCGGGAAATCGGCGTGGAAAGTGGTCCAGCCTGCATAGAGCAGGAGCAGGAGGATCAACCCCTGGCGAGCGGTGAAGGTGAGCGACTTCTTGGTGTCGCCGATGAGCCAGCCGAGTATCGCCAGGCCGGCGACGATCATCGAAACGGGCACGGCGTTCAGCATGTAATATGACAGGCGCTGCGGCGAGACGATGTCCACGTACGCATAGGCCAGGACGAACAGGAACGGCCGTTTGAAGCCCAGCGCGAGGAGGGCGAGGAGGTAGCCGACGAAGAAAAGGTCACGCACGCGGGCGGACCTTCTTCAGAGTGTCGACCAGGCGCCCGCTTCCCTTAGTCGAGGGCGGGGCCGGCTCAGGCGCGTTCACGTCGTCCAGATCGTTGCGGGGAAGCAGCCGCCACGCGGCGAGGATCAGCAGGCCATGGGTCAGCGCGAGGGCGAAATTGTCGATCATGCTGCCGTTTTCCGCGCCTCGCCGTTCGCAGCTGCTTAGCCTCTTCCGGTTTCCTTGCCGTTAACGTTCTTCGGCAGCGGCGCAACATGACTCATTCCTCAGCAACCATACTGCGCTAAGGGCGGTGCGATGGCCGGCCTTTTCCTCGTGCAGACGCGCAGCCCCGATTTTGCACGAGAGGCACTCGCCGCAGCCCGCGACCAGTTCGCGCGCCACGGCTTTACCGGCGTCGTCGAAACCGAGCTGCCGGGCTGGCAGTTGCTCCACGCGCCGCACATCATTGGCGGGCCCGACAGCCTGCTGATCGATGGCGACGACCTGGTGGCGGTGGCGGGCACGCTGACCTGCGACGGCAAGATGGGGCGACCCGCGCTCGAGGCCCTGCTCGGGATGGCGGGCGAGATCGATTGGTCGCGCATCGGCGGCCAGTTCGCGGCGCTGGTGCGGAAGGGTGGGCGCACGCGCGTGTTCACCGACTATTTCGCTTCGTTCCAGCTCTTCCACGATGCGGAGCTGCGGCTTTTTTCGACCTCGCTGCTCAGCGCTGCCCGGGCGCTGCCGCGCCTGACCTTCCATCGGCAGAGCGTCTACGAATTCGCCTTCAACGTCGTGCCGATCGGCAACGATTCGGTGCTTGCCGAGCTGAAGCGGCTCGGCCCGCACCACCTCGCCGACCTAACTGACCGGGGAGCCACCTTGCGCGCGCAGGCCAAGCCGCTCCCGGATGCTGTGGTCGAGATGCCGATCGGGGACCGGATCGCGCTGCACCGCGATCGGCTCACGAAGATTGTGCGGGATCACCTTGCGGTGTTCGGAGACCACGTCTTCTGCCCCTTGTCGGGGGGACTGGATTCCAGGCTCCTCCTGGCCCTGCTGCGCTCCGAGGGCTGCCGCCCGAACCTTTATGTCTATGGGCAGGCGCAGGACCAGGACGTCAGCACGGCGAAGTCGATTGGGCGGGCGATCGGCTCCGAGGTGAAGTGGTTCGACAAGGAAGGATACCGGGAGGTCGCTCCCGACGAATTTCCGGAGCTGGTCGAGCGCACCTTCCACGACCATGACGCGCTGCCCAATTTCGGCGGGCTGTTCGACAATGGCGGGAACGCGGCCGCGCGCGACGCCCGCCATTCCGGCGGCGCTCTCGCCGCATCCGGCGGCTGCGGCGAAGTCTTCCGCAACTTCTTCTTTCTTCCCGACCGCCCGACCCGCGCCGAAACCGTGGCTCGGGCGTTTTTCGCGCGCTACGCCAAGAGCGACGCGACGGAGGCGTTCGACGAGCGGGAGTTCCTGCGCGGCATCGAGGACAAGATCCTCGCGGACCTCGGCCTGCCCGGGGAGCGCTCGAAGTTGCCCCGAACGGTCATCGAGCAGATCTACCCTCGCGTGCGGTGCCGCTCATTATTCGGCAAGGAGATCAGCGACGAGGCGCGGCACGGCGCTTACCTGATGCCGTTCCTCGATCATCAGGTGGTCGCGGCCGGCATCACGCTGCCGATGAGGCTCAAGAATGCGGGCCGGTTCGAAGCGATGCTGATCAATGCGATCGATCCGGAGCTTGCGCGTCAGCCCTCGGCCTATGGGCACGACTTTGCAGGGCCGCCGAGCCTTGGCCATCGGCTCAGCGAATGGTCGACGCGGGTGCGACCGGTTGGACTCCGGCACCGGAGCTACGCGCTGCAGCGGCGGTTCGGGCCCGTCGGCGACGAGCATGGCGGCATCCTGGAGCCGGAATATCTCGGGCGGGTGATCGACCTGGGCTTTCCCGCGATGCGGCGCTTCTTCCGGCCGGAGCGGATCCAGGACCATTCCGTTTATCGACGCGTCGCCTGCCTCGAATATCTGGCAAAGCACCTTGGCTCGAGGCTGGCACACTAGCGGCGGGCGTAGCTCCGGATACCCTGCCCAAGATCGTTGTTGCGGACGACGACCGACTCCGGCGTCCAGGCGCCGACAAAGGTCGTCGTCCAGGGAAAGCCGGGCACGACCGAGGCCTTGTTGTTCTCGATCACCAGCCCTTCGGACGATTGCTGGGCGCCCTCGGGAGCGACGGTGATCATCGTGCTGTAATTTTCCTTGTTCCTACCCTGCGCGAAGGTGTTGCGCGCGATGCGGCCGACGGCGCCGTTCGGCAGGTCGATATGATAGTTGGTCGAGCGGCCCTGGCTGTCGTCGAAGCTGCTGTCGAGCACCTCGATCCGCGCCGCCCGGCTCTTCAGATAATGCCCGCCCGTGCCGCGCTCGAACCGCGTGTTCGTCACCCGGAGGGCGCGATAGCCGCCTATATACAAAGCGTGCGCGCCGGTTCCGTCCGGATGCTTGCCAAGACCGCTGAAGGTCGAGCGCTCAACGGTGATGCTGCTCTCCGGATCGTCGGCAGAGAGGATGCCGCACTGGCCGTCGGCAAACAGCGTCTCGACCACCTCGAGATCGCCCTTTTCGATGCGGATGCCCGCACCGTTGCCGTCGGGCACGAACTGGCGCCTGAAGGTCAGGCCCTCGACATGAGCCGATTGGCCGCGGAGCACCAAGGCCGCCTTGCCCTCGCAGGTGCCGCCGTCGAAAATCGCGGTGCCCGGCATCCGCGCCACATAGGCGATCCGGCCCGCCTCCTGCACGGCGCAGTCGCGGTATGTGCCGGGGGCGATCTGGATGGTGGCGGAGCCCCCCCCGACCGCATTCACCGCGTCCTGCAAGCGGGCGAATCTCTGGCCTTTCTCCACAAGCATGAAGGGACCGCCGGACTGTGCGGACGCGGTGCTGGCCAAAAGGGCCGCCGTGATAACCAGCAAACGCATGCGCGAATCCCATCTGCTACTGCTCTTCGTGCCGGAGATATCCTCAAGGCGATGAGCAGGGTAGCGCCGCCGAAGTGGCGTCCCGGATCGGAACAGCTGCGGCTGTGGGTTGACGCGCTGTTAAGGATCTAGTGGCACAGCGGCAGAAGATGCGCATTCTCCACGTCCTCGATCACAGCCTGCCGCTCCACAGCGGCTACACGTTCCGCACCCGCGCCATCATCAAGGCGCAGCTGGGGAGGGGCTGGGACGTCGCCTGCCTGACCGGCCCCCGGCACAGCCTGGGCGGGCCGGACCCCGAGGTGGTCGACGACATCACTTTCTTCCGCACTCCCAAGCCGACCGCCGCGCCTTCGCCGCTGCGCGAATGGCGCGAGATCGGAGCGACGCGGCGGCGGCTCGGGGCGCTGGTGGACGCTTGGCGGCCCGACCTTATCCATGCGCATTCGCCGGTTCTGAATGCGCTGGCGGCGCTGCCGGTGGCAAAGAAGAGGGGCGTGCCGTTCGTCTATGAGATCCGCGCCTTCTGGGAAGATGCGGCAGTGGGCAACGGGACGGGCACCGAAGGCTCCGCCCGCTACCGCCTGACGCGTGCGCTCGAAAGCCATGCCGCCCGCAAGGCCGACGGAGTTGCCGTGATTTGCGAGGGCCTGCGCGAGGACCTGATCGCCCGCGGCATCGCGGAGGACAAGATCATCGTCTCGCCCAACGGCGTCGACATGGAGCTGTTCGGGCAGCCGCCCGCGCGGGACGCGGCGCTGGCACGCAAGTTGGGCCTGGATGGCGCGGACGTGGTCGGCTTCATCGGCTCCTTCTACGATTATGAAGGCATTGACGACCTGATCGCCGCAATGCCGCTGCTGCTTGCGAAACGGCCGAACGCGCATCTGCTGCTGGTGGGCGGCGGGCCGATGGAAGCCAAGCTCAAGGCGCAAGCCGATGCCTCGCCGGCGCGGGCGCGGATCTGCTTCATGGGGCGCGTGCCGCATGACGAAGTGGAACGATATTACAGCCTGATCGATGTGCTGGCTTACCCACGAAAGGCGATGCGGCTGACCGAACTTGTGACCCCGCTGAAGCCACTGGAGGCGATGGCCCAGCGTAAGCTCGTCGCTGCATCGAACGTCGGTGGGCATCGCGAGCTGATCGAAGACGGCGTGACGGGCACGTTGTTCAAGCCGGATGACCCGACGGCTTTGGCCGGAGCTCTGGACGAATTGTTCGCCGATCGCGGCAATTGGGAGCAGCGCCGGGACAAAGGCAGGCAATTCGTCGAGACTCATCGTAACTGGTCGTCAAATATTTCTCGTTACATACCCGCTTACCAAAAGCTGACCGGCAAGGCGCTCTAGATGGCTGACAAGATCAAGACCAAGGCTGCACGGAAGAGCAGCGGCTCGGCGCTCGACAAGGCGATGTCCGCGTTCGCGGCCGCCTCGGTCGGCTTTGCGGCCTATGTGATGCCCGCCGACCTGTTCACCCGCCTGGTGCAGGGAAGCGGGCTTCCCGCGATCCTCCCCGCAGCCCGGCCGCCGCTTGGCGACACCGCGCGCGTTGCGCTGGTGATCGCGGCGACGCTGGCAACCTTCCTTGGCGTGTGGCTGCTGCTGCGCGCGCTCGGCAAGGCGCCGGCAAGCCGCAAGGGCAAGAAGCCGGTCGAGGTGGCGAGCGAGCCGCCGCGGTTGCGCCGGGCCGACATGCACCCGGACGCGCCGTCGCGCAGCCCGATCTCCGCGGGGCGCGAGCTCGGCGTTCCGCTGGACGACATGCCGGTGGACGAGCGGGGCGCCGAGAAAGTCGATTTGGAAGAGGTCGAGAATGTCGACTACGAAGCCGAGTGGGAGCGTCCGCTTCCCGGCTTCATCGAAGAAGAAACACTGGCACAGGCCGAAGTCGATGAGCCTTCGAGCGTCCAGGAAGCTGAAGAGGTTGAAGGCTGGAGCGAGGTTGAGCCCGAGCCCGAGCTGACCTCGGTAGACGAGGATTCGTCCGATCGGCCCTTCTGGGTGCCGGAAGAAGCTTCGGCCGACGAGGTCGTGGAAGAAATAGGGCAGGTGGACGCGCCGGCTGAGGAGCCGGCGGAGTCGAACGAACCCGCCGTGATGCCCTTCTGGGCCGAGGCTCCCGAAGAGACCGACGAAGTTCCCGAGGAAGACGAAGCGGAGGAGGAGACGGCTCCGACCGCATCGCTCATTCCCCAGGAGCAGCATGATCTCGACGAGCTCGGCCAGCGGCTGCCCAAGAAGCAGGCGCTGGAGCATGAGAGCATCGACGGTCTCGTTGAGCGCTTCGAAACCGGCGTCGGCCGCCGCAAGCGCGGGGGCTGGACGTCGGGCCAGAGCGCGCCGGTGAGCGAAGAGGACAAGAAGCTGGAGGAGCGCCTGCGCGGCGCGATCAGCGACCTGCGCCGCATTTCGCGCGGCTAAGGATACCCTCTCCTAGACGTCGTCTCGCCCCGGCACGCCGGGACGAGACACCTCACGCATCTTCCACGGTCAGGGCTTCGAGCCTGAGCCGCACGGCGCCGTCGGGCGTGCTCTCCCGCGCAACGAGCGCGATGTCCGCCAGGATGTGACCGCGCAGGCGAAACTCCAGCACGTCCAGTTTCTCGGCGAAATCCTGAGCCGCGGCCTCCGCGCCTTCGCCTTCCAGACGCAGCGCGATCTCGTGCCGAGCCCCCGTGAAGGTGACGCTTGCCCAACTGCGGCTGCGTATCTCCTCGAACAGCGGATGCCCGAAGTTCACGAATTGCGCACGAAACGCACGCAGCAAAGCGGTGGTGGCGTCGCTGGTCAGCGGCTGCACGGGCGTCTCTCCCCGGCGCGCTCGCGCATCTCGATATAGGCGGCGACGCGCGCGCTGATCTCCGCGCCGGGCTCGCGGCCCTTGCGCAGGTCGAACACAAGACGCGGGTCACGCACGCTTTCGAACCCGAAGCGCGACGGGGGCGTTCCGCTGCGCCTCAGGTGGCGCTCGATGCGGCTCAGCAGATGCACGGCCATTCTCCTTCCGAATCAGCTATGTTCCAGTTATGTTCTGGTCAGAGGAAATTTCCTACTTGTCTAGGAATTTTCCTATCGCTAGGAAGAAGCATGGCCGAAGCCGATCCACGTGCGGTGCTCGAGCGCCTCGCAAACGAGCGGGGGGAGGACCTTGCCGGACTGTCGCGGCTGCTCGGCCGCAACGCCGCCTACATCCAGCAATATATAAAGCGCGGGACGCCCAAGCGGCTGGCGGAGCAGGACCGGCGCCTGCTCGCTCGCTATTTCGATGTCGACGAGGCTTTGCTCGCTCCGCCGGGCGCGGTGCAGGTGCGCTCAGGCGGGCCTGTCGCGGTGCCTCGGCTGGAGGTGGCCGCCTCGGCTGGGCCGGGCGCGTTCGCGGAGGATAAGCGGGCGAACTCGCACCTTGCCTTCGATCCCGGCTGGCTCCGCCGCCTGGCGGGCGATGTTCGCAAGCTGTCGATGATCACGGTGAGGGGCGATTCAATGTCGCCGACGCTTTCGGACGGCGACGAGATCCTGGTCGACGAGGGTGACGGCTCCTCGCGCCTTCGTGACGGCGTCTATGTGCTGCGGATGGATGATGCGCTGCTCGTGAAGCGGCTCGCGCTCAATCCTTCGACGCGCGGCATTTCGGTGTGCAGCGACAATCCCGCTTATCTGAACTGGCCCGATTGCGATCCGGCCGGGATCGACATTGTTGGCCGGGTGGTCTGGGCCGGCGGGCGCATCGCCTAGCCGGTGTAGCGCCGGTCCCGCAGCCAGAGCGCCAAGGCGATCACCACGCCGAGCGCGCCGCCGGCAAGCAGGCCGGCGCTCGGCTCTCCGAACAGGTAGCCGCCGATCACCGCGCCGGCCATGATGCCGACGAAGAGGATGAAGCCACCCGCCCGCGTACCCTTGCGTCCCGATCTGTCCATGAGGCGGCTCCATGGCAGCTTGGGCGCGCTTTCGCCAGAAGCCGTGCTTAAGATGGTGTTGATAATTAACATCCGTAAAGTCGAAACCTCCGCGCCCTACATCCCGGGCAAGGGTAAGGGAGCGGCGAATTGGATCATTATGTGCACGTGGATCGCGCGGGGCTGGACCAGGCGCGCGAGCTGATGACCCTGTTCGGCGACCACGCGATGATCGAGGCGGCCAATCGCGCCGAGAGCAGCCGCGCTGTCGGCAACGTCATCCATTTCTGCCGCTGGCGCCAGATCGAGCGCGCGATCGAGCTGCTCAGCGTGCCGCACGTCGTCGGCACCGTTCACTAAGGCCTAAATCGCTGCTGCGGCGCCGGAACTCTGTTCTGGCGCGGTAAATGTGCGGCGGCTAGGTTCGCGGCATGTACCAGGTCGCTGCGGGGCGGCGGGTGGCGGCCGCGATGGCCGCCGCCGCCCTATTTCTTTGCCATTATGAGGCCCGCGCGCAGGAGCAAGGGCTCGGCGAGCTGGATCAGCCGCTCGACCCTTCCGCGCCGCTCGATCCGCTGCCCGGGCTCGGCGTCGAATGGCCTGACATGGAGGAGACCGGGGAAGGCATACCCGAAGCTCCCGCGACCGACATCGCCGATGCCGCGGCGGAGCGAAGCTACACGGTTGCGCTGACGGGCTTGGACGGCCTGGATGCCCAGGCGCTGCGCGTGCAGTTCAACGAGCTTTCGACGCTGGAAGCTAATCGCGACGATCCGGCCAACGCCGCCCAGATCGACCGCCGTGCCCGCGAGGATGCGGACCTGCTCGCCGAATTGCTGCGCGCCTACGGCCATTATAATGCGAGCGTGACCACGCGTGTCGAGGGCGCAGGGGGCGGGGCCTTTGCGGTGACGCTGGAGGCGCAACCCGGGCCGCTTTACCGGTTCGCCGAAGTGAACCTGACCGGCATCGAGGGTGCGGGAGCGGACGTGCCGGCGCTCCGGCAAGCCTTTGGTGTGGAGGCGGGCGAGCCGGTCGATGCCGCTGCCGTGACCGCCGGGGAGGCGGCGCTGCGGCTCGAGCTCGGGCGGCGGGGCTATGCCTTTGCCGATGTCGGGACGCTCGACGTCGCCGTGGACCATGAGAAGCGGACGGCGACCTTGCTGCTCCCGGTGCAGCCCAACGGCTCACGCCAGTTCGGCCGGATCATCGTCGAAGGCCAGCCGCTGTTCAGCGCCGAGCATATCCAGACCATCGCCCGCTTCGATCCCGGCGAGCGGTTCCAGACGCCTCGCCTCGATGACCTCCGCCGCGCTCTGGTCGCGACGGGGCTCGTCTCGACGGTCGAGATTCGGCCCGTGGCTCGCCAGGGCACCGACATCGTCGACATCGCGGTCGGCCTGGAGCGTGCGCCGCTCCGCACGATCGCGGGCGAGGCGGGCTACGGCACGGGCGAGGGCGCGCGCGTCGAGCTCAGCTGGGAGCATCGCAACCTGATCCGGCCCGAAGGCGCGGTGCGATTTCGGGGCGTGCTCGGCACCGAGGAGCAGCTGATCGGGGCGACCCTTCGCCGCAACAATTTCCACAAGCGCGACCAGGTGCTGACCGGCAACGTGGTCGCCAGCCACATCGACCGCGATGCCTATGAAGCGAACAGCTTCCTGATCGGCATCGGGCTGGAGCGGCAGACCAACATCATCTGGCAGAAGAAGTGGACATGGTCGGTCGGCGCCGACCTCATCGCCACGGACGAGCGCGATGTCGATATTGAGAGCGCGAACACCCGGCGCCGGACCTTCTTCATCGCGGCGCTGCCGGCGACGCTTTCCTACGATGGGTCGAACGACCTGCTCGATCCCACCGACGGCTACCGCCTCTCCGGCCGCTTCTCGCCCGAAGCTTCCTTGCAGGGGAGCGTGTTCGGCTATTCGCGGCTGCAACTGGACGGAAGCGTCTACGAGCCCGTCTCCGACACCGTGACGGTGGCGGCGCGGGCGCGGCTGGGCACGATCTTCGGCGCGGCTCGCGACCGGATCGCCCCGTCGCGCCGCTTCTATGCGGGCGGCGGCGGATCGGTGCGCGGCTACGGGTTCCAGCGGTTGGGTCCGCGCGATCCGGTGTTCGACGATCCGATCGGCGGCCGCAGCCTCGCCGAGTTCGCGCTGGAGGCGCGAGTGCGCACTCCCTTTTTCGGCGGCGCGCTCGGCATCGTTCCGTTCATCGACGCGGGCAACATCTACACCTCCACCCTGCCGCAGATCGACGAGCTGCGCTTCGGCGCCGGAATCGGCGTTCGCTACCACACCAATTTCGGCCCGATCCGCGTCGACGTCGGCACCCCGCTCAACCGCCGCAGCGGCGATCCGCGCGTGGCGGTCTACGTCTCGCTCGGCCAGGCTTTCTAGGTGAACGACGAGACTCCGGGTCGCTTCGAAGGCGAGCAGGAAGAGGTGCTCGTCGAGCCCCGGAGCGGCTGGATGTCCCGCAACGCCAAGCTGCTGCTGGGGCTTTTGCTCGTGCTGCTGCTCGGCATCGCGGCGCTCACTTCCTTTCTCGACACCCAGGCGGGCCACCGCTTCATCGCCGATCGCATCGCCGCCCAGGCGCCGAAATCCGGTCTCCGCATCCAGATCGGCGCCATCGAGGGCTCGATCTGGGGCGAGACGCGGCTGCGCGACGTTCGGCTGTCCGACCCGCAGGGGCTGTTCGCTGAGGCGCAGCGCATCGACCTGAACTGGCAGCCGCTCGGCTGGCTCAGCAATCGGCTGCTGATCGACAGCCTTCAATCCGATCTCGTTATCCTGCATCGCCTCCCCAAGCTCCGGCTCAGCGAGGAGCCGCAGCCGATCCTGCCCGGCTTCGACATCCGGATCGGGCGCCTGCGCGTCGCCGAGCTGCGGCTAGGGAGGGCGATCACGGGCCAGCCGCGGTCGGCGAGCCTGATCGGCCAGGTCGATGTGCGTTCCGGGCGAGCGCTCATCGATCTCAAGGCGCAGGTGAGGGGCGGGGGCGACAGGCTCGCCTTCCTGATCGACGCCGAGCCGGACCGCGATCGCTTCGACGTCGACGTGCGGCTGCAGAGCCCCGAAGGCGGAGTGGCGGGCGCGCTGGCGGGAACGAGGCGCCCGATCCTGCTCCAGGTCCAGGGCGATGGACGCTGGAGCCGTTGGGCCGGCACGGCGCGCCTCGACCTTTCCGGCCGTCGCACGGCCGAGCTCGCGCTCAGGGCGGAGGAGGGGCGCTACAGCGTCACGGGTGCCGTGGCTCCGGCCCAGTTCTGGACGGGCAAGAAGGCGCGGCTGGCGGCTCCCCGGGTGCTGCTCAACGCGCGGGCGACGCTTGCCGACCGGCGGCTGGACGGCAGCCTTTCGCTGCGCTCCGCCGCGCTGAAGCTGGAGAGCCGGGGCACGATCGACCTTGCCCGCAGCAGATTCGACGGGGTGAAGATCGGCGCCGACCTGCTGCAGCCGAGCGCGCTGTTTCCGAACATGACCGCCCGCTCGATGCGGCTGACGGCCCTGCTCAACGGCGCCTTCCGAAGGGCCGACTTTGCGTACCGCATCACCACGCCGCAGGTCGCGTTCGACAGGACCGGCTTCGAGGACGTGAAGGCGGAAGGGCGCGGACAATGGTCGCGCGAGCCCGTCAGCGTGCCAGTGGTGCTGACGGCGCGGCGCGTGACCGGCGTCGGCGACGTCGCCGGTGGCATTCTCGGGAATCTGAAGGTCAGCGGCGTTCTCAAGGTGACGCAGCGTGAGCTGAAGGGCGAGGGGTTCGCCGTCACGTCGGACAAGCTCAAGGGCAAAGCGAGCCTGTTCGTCGATCTCGTCACCGGCCGCTACGATGTCGTGCTGTCCGGCGGGCTGACGCGCTACCTTATCCCCGGCCTCGGCGTCGTCGATGTCCTGACCGAACTGAAGGTCGTCCCTAACCCCGGCGGACGCGGGACTTTGGTGACCGGGCGTGGCCGCGCTTGGGTGCGGCGTCTCGACAATCGCTTCCTGCTTGGGCTCGCGGGCGGACTGCCGCAGCTGGAGACCGATCTCGTCCGCACCAATGACGGCGTGCTCCGATTCTCGAAGCTTCGGCTCGTCGCGCCGGCGATCCGCATCGAGGGCCTGGGCATGCGGCGCCGCGATGGCACCTTCTTCTTCGAAGGCTCCGGCCGGCAGGCGCAATATGGGCCGTTCGTTATGACTTTGGACGGCCGCATCGAACGGCCGAAGCTTGCGATCCGCCTTGCCCGCCCGAACGAGGCGATGGGGCTGACCAATGTGCTCCTCCTGCTCGACCCGACGCCGCAGGGCTTTGCTTACCGCGCGGAAGGCGGATCGACGCTCGGCCCCTTCACCTCGCGCGGCGCGATCCTGCTCCCGGCGGGCCAGCCCGCGACGATCCAGGTCGCGGCGCTCAACGTCTCCGGCACGGCGGCCAGCGGCATGCTCCGTTCGGATCCGGGTGGCTTCACGGGGAGGTTGAACGTCGCCGGCGGGGGTGTCGGTGGCGCGCTGCTGTTCAATCCGGTCGGAAACGTCCAGCGGATCGAGGCGCATCTCACGGCCGAGGACGCCCGCTTCCTCGGTCCGCCGCCGATCGCGATCCGGCGCGGCAAGCTCGACGGCGTGATCCTGCTCAACCCGGGCGCGACGTCGGTCGAGGGAACGTTGAGCGCGCGCGGCCTGACTCGCGGCCCTGTTTCGCTCGCCCGCCTCGATGCTCAGGCAAGCCTGCGCGGCGGCGTCGGCCAGGTGCGCGCCAACTTCGCGGGCAATCGCGGCCGCGACTTCGCCTTCAACACCGTCGCCGAGGTGGCGCCGGGACGCATCCGGCTTACCGGCAGCGGCACCGTGGACCGCCGGCCAATCCAGCTCAGCGAACCCGCATTGCTCACCAGTGCTGAGGGCGGCTGGCGGCTGGCGCCGACGGCGCTTAGCTTCGCGGGGGGCAGCGCCACCGTCAGCGGCCTCTTCGGCGCGGCGCGAACCGAGTTCGATGCGAGCATGCGCTCAATGCCGCTGACGGTCGTCGACATCGCCTATCCGCGCCTCGGCCTCGGCGGCATCGCCTCGGGCACGCTCAGCTATCGCGAGCAGGCAGGCGGCCAGCCGACCGGCGCCGCGAACTTGCGGGTCCGGGGCCTCACCCGGTCGGGCCTCGTCCTTTCTTCTCGCCCCGTCGACCTCGGACTGGTGGCGAAGATGGCGGGTGGCAACGCGGCGATGCGCGCAATTGCGGTGAGCGAGGGCCGCACGATCGGGCGTGCCCAGGCGCGCCTGGCGCCGATCAGCGGCGGCGGCAGTCTCGCCGACCGGCTCTACCGCGCCCCGCTCTTCGCGCAGCTGCGGTATAACGGCCCGGCGGACACGCTGTGGCGCCTCACGGGAATCGAGCTGTTGGACCTCAGCGGCCCCGTCGCAGTCGGCGCCGACGCGCGCGGCACGCTCAACGACCCGCAGATCCGCGGGTCGCTCCGCACCGAGCGGGCACGACTGGAAAGCCCCGTCCTCGGCACAATTGTCGAAAACATCGCGGCAAGCGGCCGCTTCGGCGGCTCGCGCCTGGTTGTCGAAAGCTTCAGCGGTGCGACGAAGGGCGGCGGCAGAGTTTCGGGCCGAGGCGCTTTCGATTTCTCAGCCCAGCGCGGCTTCGGCATCGACCTTGCCGTCAACGCGCAAGGTGCGCAGCTCATCGACCGCGACGACATCAAGGCGCAGGTGAGCGGCCCCTTGCGCTTCCGCTCCGACGGATCGGGCGGGACGATCTCGGGCGATCTGGCGCTCGACAGCGGCAGCTTCCGCCTGGGCAGCGCCACCGCCGCGGCCAAGGTCCCGCGCCTCTCCGTTCGCGAGACGGGGCGTGCGGACGACGATCTGCCGCGGCCGGCGGCGCGCAACCCATGGACGATGGACATCGCGCTGCGGGCAGACGACCGGCTGGCGGTCACCGGCCTTGGCATCACCAGCGAATGGGGCGCGGACCTGAAGCTTGGCGGCAACGTCACCGAGCCGCGCATCAACGGCCGCGCCGACCTGGTGCGCGGCAGCTACGACTTTGCCGGCCGCCGCTTCGACCTCGAGCGCGGCACTATCCGCTTCCTTGGCGAGAGCCCGCCCAACCCGATCCTCGACATCACCGCCGAGGGCGGCATTCGCGGCCTCAACGCCACCATCCGGGTCACGGGACGGGGGCAGCGCCCCGAAATCGCCTTTACCAGCACGCCCGCGCTCCCGCAGGACGAGCTGCTGAGCCGGCTCCTGTTCGGCACATCGATCACCAACCTGTCCGCGCCCGAAGCGCTGCAGTTGGCGGCCGCCGTCGCCGCGCTGAACAATTCGGGCGGCGGACTCGACCCGATCAACAGCGTGCGCAGCGCCGTCGGCCTCGACCGCCTCCGCATCCTCCCCGCCGACATCGCCACCGGCCAGGGCACCTCCATCGCCGCCGGCAAATACCTTGGCCGCCAGGTCTATGTGGAGGTCATCACCGACGGCCGCGGCTATTCCGCGACGCGGATCGAATATCAGATCACCCGCTGGCTCTCGCTCCTCTCCAGCATCTCGACGATCGGCCGGCAAAGCGTCAATGTGAGAGTCTCGAAGGATTATTAGGGGGCAGCCGAGTGAAGCATTGGAACGCACGCAAGCGGGTCGACGCGCATGAGGACATGCCGTCCGAGCATCGGCTTCGGAAGACGCTCTCCTGGCCGCATCTCGTTGCGCTGGGTGTCGGGGCGATCGTCGGCACGGGCATCCTGACCCTGATCGGCGTTGGCGCGGCGAAGGCAGGGCCCTCGGTCATCCTTTCCTTCGCGATCGCCGGCATCATCTGCGCGGCGGCGGCTTTGGCTTATGCCGAGATGGCGACGATGATCCCGGCCTCGGGCAGCGCTTACACCTACACTTATGTCGTCATCGGCGAGCTGCTCGCCTGGGTGGTCGGCTGGAGCCTGATCCTCGAATATTCGCTGGTCGTGAGCGCGGTGGCGGTCGGCTGGTCGGGTTATGCGGCGGGGTTCATGGAGAGCATCGGCGCGGGGCTGCCGTCCGCGCTCATCCAGGGGCCGGCGCTCGGCGGCATCGTCAACCTGCCCGCAATCTTCATCATCGTGGTGGTGGCGGGGCTGCTGATCCTCGGCACCAAGGAGAGCGCGACCATCAACGCCGTGCTCGTGCTGGTGAAGATCGCGGCGCTGATCGTGTTCGTCGCGGTGGCGCTGCCCTATTTCGACGCGGCCAAGTTCGATCCGTTCATGCCGTTCGGCTTCGGCAAGAGCGGGCCTCCGGGCGCGGAGGTCGGCGTGATGGCGGCGGCGGCGATCATCTTCTTCGCCTTTTACGGCTTCGACGCCATCGCCACCGCGGCCGAGGAAGCCAAGGACCCGGCACGCGACCTCTCCATCGGCATCGTCGGATCGATGCTGCTGTGCGTCGTCATCTACATGGCGGTCGCCGCCGCCGCGGTCGGGGCGCTCGCTTATACTCGCTTCGCCAACAGCCCGGAGCCGCTGGCGCTGATCCTGCGCGAACTCGGCCAGGGAACCGCCGCGACCTATCTCGCCGCGTCCGCGGTGATCGCGCTCCCGACCGTGATCCTCGCCTTCTTCTACGGGCAGAGCCGGATCTTCTTCGTGATGGCGCGCGACGGCCTGCTGCCGCGCAATCTCGCGAGGGTCTCCAGCCGCGGCTCGCCCGTCCGGATCACCATCTTCACCGCGATCCTTGTCGCAATCCTGGCTGGCCTGATCCCGCTCGACGAACTGGCGGCGCTCGCCAATGCCGGAACGCTCACCGCGTTCATCGCAGTGTCAGCTTGCATGCTGATCATGCGCAGGCGTGAGCCGAACATGACCCGCGCCTTCCGGACGCCACTCGCGTGGCCGGTGGGGATCTTCGCGATCCTGGGCTGCGCCTATCTGTTCATCAGCCTGCCGCAGACGACGCAGCTCTACTTCCTGATCGCCCATGTGGTGGGGCTGGCAATCTACCTTCTCTACGGCAGCCGTCGAAGCCTTGCGGGGGCCGGCGCCGCGTGATGCCGCTGCTGCTCCTGCTCGCCCAGGTCGCCGGTCCGGCGCAGGAGGAGAGCGGGAGCGGCGGGGTAGGCGCGGCGACAAGCTTCAGGATCGTGCCGCGCTGCGACCGCAGCGCCGAAGGCGAGGAGATCGTCGTCTGCGGCCGCCGCGACGAGGCTGAGCGCTACCGTCTGCCGATCCGCCCCGACGGCTTCGACAAGAACGGCCATATCCCCAGTGTCTCACGCGAACGGCACCGGCTCTACGAGGTGGGCGAGACCGGTCTCTATTCCTGCTCCAATGTCGGGCCGGGCGGCTATACCGGCTGCGATTTCAAGAACTGGAAGGCGAAGCTTGAGCAACAGGGGAAGTGACGGGGCCAGCTGAGCGGCCGGTTTTAGCTTGCGGATCAGCCCTTCGACCGTCGCGCGTAGACCTGAAAGTTTCGGTCTTTGGCCGGGTAGGAGCCGACCATTTGGTAATCACGCTCGAGCACGTGATTGAGCAGTGCTCGCGTCTTCCGGTTCGGCTCCATGGCCGGAGCATTCGAGCTGACGATGACGCTCGGCCTGCGGTCGAGAATGCGGCGAAGCTCCACGACCGGATCGACGCCAAGGCCGGTCGCCTCGACCGCGGTGCTCAAATGATAGGGGAAAAGGTAGGGGGTCAGATGGCAGGCGCCGCTGAGGTAGTCGACGGTCGGTGGGCCGTCGAACAGAAACAGGCAGCCGCCGTTCAGATTTTCCGTGATCGCCGACGTGAGGCGCGCAATCTGCTTCTGCGAGGCTTGCGGAGTTTGGCTTGGGAAGCCGACCAGCAGGGTTCCCCAGATCGTCACCAGACCGGCGGCGAGCAAGCCGACGGGGCGGCGGTCGAAAATAGGTGCGGCGGCGAGCGACAGGGGCAAGAGCAGCGGCAGCGCGTAGTGTTTATAGAAGGTGCCGAAAAGGAAGAAGCCGAAGAGGGCGGCTACGGTCCACGCCAGGATGAAGCGGAACGTCGCTAGAGTGCCGGCGCGCTGCTTTTGCCGGCGCATAGCGAAGCAGGCGGCACCGGCGCAAATGAGCAGCGGAAGCTGGATCAGCGCGATTTGAAGCAAGCGACCCTGAAGCTGGACAGGGCTGGTTGCCGGCCTAAGGCCTATGGACTGGAAGTTGGCGAACCAGAAAGCCTGCAGCTCGCCGATTGCGGCATAGTAAGCCAAAGCGGCAGCGGTGGGTGCAAGGCCGCAACTGCCGAACAGGAGTGCGGACTTGATCGCCGCAGCCATTCCGAACATTCGCCGGGCCCGCCAGACGAGCATCAGGCCGAGGAAGCACCCCTCGAAGAGCGCCGTATATTTTATCTGGATGGCTAGGCCGCAGAGCAGCATCGCGGCTGTGCCGAGCAGGGTGAGCCGGCGAAGGTCTGGCGCTTCGAGCGCGCGTAGCGTCAACAAGGCCGCGCCTGCGACGAGCAGATTGTAGAAAACCGGCGATTGGCCGCCAAATCCGCCGGAAGCGCTGAGGCCCGCTAGATAGACGATGCCCGCAGCGCAGGCGCCGAATGCACTGACTCCCATTCTGCGCGCGATCTGGGCGATCACGAACGCAGTGGCGGAGGCGAAGGCGGTGGCTACGAGCTGATATTGAACGATGCCGTCGCCGCCGAGCAGCCGGATCGATCCGTAAAGGAGGAAAAGGCCAACCGGCTTTCGATCCCAGACATCGACGTAGGGCAGCGCGCCCTTCCACATCAAATCGCCTACCTGAAGGTAGAAGATCTCGTCGAGGTGGAGGTTGGGATCGCCCAGAAACGGCGCGCGGATGACGAGCGCCGCGACCAGCAGGACCAGCGCTGTCACTGCCGCCGGAGACAAGATGCGCGCCGGCGGGGCGGCGCCTGCCGCGCCGGCGGCGGTGGCCATGGTCAGCGGCGCCAGGTGAGACAGGAGGTGACGGCGTAGTTCCAGACCGAGCCGACCGCAGCGCCCACCAATCCCGCAAGCCACCAGGTCTGCCCGTCCGCATAAATGAGTTCGCCGATGCCGACATTGGCGGCGCCGCCGAGACCGCAGATGAGATAGAAGCTGATGAGACCGGTGAAGAGGCCGAAGCCCTTTCGGCGTCGGTCGCGATAGGTGAGCTGGTTGTTGATGAAATAGTTGCCGGTCATCGACACGATAACCGCCGCGGCCTGCGCACTCCAGAAGGAGAGATGCGCGAAGTTCAGGGCGAACGCGAGCACCGCAAGATGCACGAGCAGCCCGAAGCCGCCAACCGCCGCGAACATGAAGAAGCGCGTCGGGATCCAGCGACCCACCGTCTTGTCGATCAGCAGCAGCGCGAACTCCAGCAGAATGGCGCTGTCGAGCTTGCTGACGCCGCTGAAGCGCTCGCGGAAGGTATAGGGGACTTCCTGGATGCTGAGCTGCTTCGGGGAGGAAGCAACGATGTCGAGGAGGATCTTGTAGCCGACACTGGAGAGCCGCGGCAGGGCGTCCATCAGTGCCTCGCGGCGAATGGCGAAGAAGCCGCTCATCGGGTCGCTGAGTTCGGCCCCGAGCACGGTGCGGGCGAGCCGGGTGCCGGCGCGGCTGACGCTCGCGCGCTGCTCGCTCCAGGAACCGATCGAGCCGCCGTCGGCGTAGCGGGTGCCGACGGCAAGATCGCTGCCCGCTTCCACGGCACGGTATAGGGAGAGCAGGACCGACTCGTCGTGCTGGAGATCGGCGTCGATGACGGCGACGACCGGGGCGATGCTGGCGAGCATGCCCTCCACGACCGCCGACGAAAGACCGCGGCGGCCGACCCGGTGGACGAGGCGGATGCGCGGATCGCTCGCCGCGATTTCGGAGATGCGGGCCGCGGTTCCGTCGGGCGAGTTGTCGTCGACGAAGATGGCTTCCCAGTTGATGTCGCGAAGCGCGCGGCGGAGGCGCTCCACCATCTCGCCGACATTGTCCCGCTCGTTGAAGGTCGGGATCACCACAGCAAGTTGCAGCGGCTCCGCAAAAGCGACCGCCAGGTCATTGTGAACGCGGTCGAAGAAGTCGTACTTTTGGTAGGCGTACATGGGCACCTTCGGGTCTGTTCGGACCCGGCATCGCACGGCACGCTTTCGGTTTGGTTAATTGGAGGTGACGGGCCTGCCCGTGTTCAGGAGGGCAGGCCGGAAAAGCGGATCAGCTCGAATAATACATGTCATATTCGACGGGGCTGGGGGTCGTCTCCCAGCGCATCTGCTCTTCCCACTTGAGCTCGATATAGGCGTCGATCTGGTCTT
>NZ_CADCWD010000008.1 GCF_902806315.1 uncultured Sphingosinicella sp. | reverse complement strand
GGTCCTCATCGCGGAATACGCTTCAACGATCCGCACTGTCCCGCCGAGCGAGGCCAAGAAAGTGGCAGCGAAAGCGACCGCCCGCAGCTGATTCCGGTCCAGCAACGATCAGCTCAGGTTTGAACCGTCACGTGCCCGCCCCATATAACAGCATCCGTGTCAGGCAGCTTCTGCCTCGTCTGAGAGTTCCTTGAGCTCAGCCCCCGCATCGAAAGCTTCTTCTTGCACGCACCGCTCGCCACCAATCCCGCAAAAGCGGCCCAAGCCCTTCTGAAGGAAGTCGCGCCCTTCCGGCAGCCGCGGACCGGCCGAAGCCTATTCGAGCTCGCGATCACGGCCGTGCCGTTCGCGCTCCTCTGGCTGCTCACTTGGGCCGCGCTCGATGCGGGCTATATGCTCGGCGTTCTGCTCACCGTGCCCGCCGGCGTGCTGCTGCTCCGGCTCTTTCTCATCCAGCACGATTGCGGGCACGGCGCCTTTTTCCGGCGCCAGGCGAGCAACGACTGGGTCGGACGCGTCCTCGGCGTGCTCACCTTCACGCCTTACGATTATTGGCGCCGGTCCCACGCCATCCATCATGCAAGCACCGGAAACCTCGACGGGCGCGGCGTCGGCGATGTCGACACGCTCACCGTTGCGGAGTTCCAGGCGCTGAGCCGCACCCGCCGCCTCCTTTATCGCGTGTACCGCCATCCGCTCGTCCTGTTCGGCCTCGGGCCGGCCTATCTGTTCCTGCTGCGCCACCGCCTCCCCGTCGGCATGATGAAGAAGGGCTGGCGGCCGTGGCTCAGCGTGCTCGGCACCAATGCCGCCATCGCCGCGGTCGCGGGCGCCCTCATCTGGGCGATGGGCCTGAAGCTCTTCCTGCTCATCCACCTGCCGATCACCCTCGTGGCGGCATCTTTGGGCGTATGGTTCTTTTACGTGCAGCATCAGTTCGAGAGCACCCACTGGGAACGCGGCGAGGACTGGTCGTTCCACGAGGCGGCGCTTCACGGCAGCTCGCACTACCATCTGCCGCCGATCCTGCGCTGGGCGAGCGCGAACATCGGCATCCATCACGTCCACCATCTCGCCAGCCGAATTCCCTTCTACCGGCTGCCCGAAGTCCTCCGCGAAGTCCCGGCCCTGGACACGATGAGCAGGGTCACGCTCCGCGAAAGCGTCCGCGGCGTCCGCCTGGTGCTCTGGGACGAACAGAAGCGCCGCCTGGTCTCCTTCGCAGACGCGCCCCGCGGCTGAAGAGGCCGGGAGCAGCCCGTCCGGCCAAGTGCAGCGCGGATTAGCGCGGCGCGGAGCGTTCGCTTGAGTGGCAGCTATCAAGCAACTGGCCCTGATGTTACCAGCCGCGAATGCTGAACCTCTCCTGTCAAGCGCGCGTCGTTCAGGCTGCGAGGTAGACGAGCTCGGAAACACCTTCTCTCTTGCCATGACTGACCTGAATGCGGATGGTCGCCGACGAGGGGGGTCCATGAAACATTATCGAGTGAACAAGCTTGCGAAGGCCGGCGGCGCGATCGTCAAGACGAAGGACGTGCTCGCCTCGAGCGACAAGCAGGCCGTGGAGGACGCGCGGGCCGACGCCGATTGCCCGGTCTGCGAAGTCTGGCAAGCGGGTCAGAAAGTCGGTTCGGTAACGTAACGGCTTCGGCGCCAATAGCGCCGGCAGAAAATTGATTTGGATCAATTCTGCGGCCTAAAGGTTCTCTGCTGAACCTGAGGGGATCACGCATGCCAGACAAAGAAGGCCGCGCCGCCCGGCGAGAGCGGCAATCGCAGGAGCTCGAGAAGAATCAGTCCGACCTGCGCACCAGCATCGCCGACAGCAAGCGGCTGGTGGACGAAGCCGATGCGATGATCCGCCGTCACCGCGACGAGTGCGACAAGGCCGAAGAAGGAAGCAATTAGCGGGGCGGACGCGCTCGTTGTCATTCTACCATGGGCTTCCGAATCCAGCCGGCGAGCGTCGGGCTAAGCCTGCGGCCTAAGCGCAGCTAGGCGCCGCCGACGGAGGGCCGTTCGCCAGCGGCTGAAGCCTGCCCGGGCTTGCCGATGTCGCGGCCATGGGCAAACCTCGCTCTGGCTGCCGCGGAGAAGGTCCTGCCGACCGGCACCAGGCTTTTGTCGGTCAGGCAGAGGAAAAGCCTCTGCCCCTCCGTCCGCACACCCGCGACTGCGCCCTCGGCGACCCACCAGCGGCGATGAACCTGCGCGCCCAGCCGCGGGTCGAGCAAGGCCACCGCATCGGCCATCCGCATCAGTATCAGCGCGCTCCCTCCGGCCGCATGCACGCGAAGATAGTGATCCTCCGTCTCGAGCGCGATGATGTCGCTGCCGATCCCCGCCGGCAGCCGGCTGAGCAAAGCGGACGGAAAGGCGGCAGGCATCGCCCCTGCCCCCGGTTCCGGGGGAGCCGGCGCATAGCCGGGTCCCTCGGCGCCATCGACCGGAAGCGCGGTGGTCGTCGTCGCGTAAACGATGAGCAGTTGAACGGCCGCGACCGCCGCGAACAGGGCCGGCAGTTGCTGGGGCGCGAAGACCCGGCCCGGCTGAAGGAGCGACATGGTCCACGCCACGACGAAGGTCATCGGCAATGCGGAGACCAGCGCGACGGCTCCGATCCGGATCGCACCGGCGCGAAGCCGGGGCAGCACGGCCTCCGCCGCGACTGCAGCCACCACGCCGGCCACCGTCAGCCCTAGCCAGAATGCGTAGCGGGCCGCGGTCGGATAGGCCGGGTTGGAACCGAACGGCCCCAGGAAGCCGAGGAGCAGGCCCACCGGTATCGCGGCCAGAAACGGCCTCCATTTCCCCCAGCCAGGGCGTTGGCGCTGCGTGAACTGCATGCTTCCCACATTGGCGAAAAACCGGAAGCTATTGGCGAAACCCCGGCTTGTCGATGCGGCGGAGCTTGGGTGATGAGGATTTGCACCGGGGCACAAGCACAGCCGTGATCGAAGGCTGGCGCCCTTTCCTCAATTTCGGAGACCGATATGCGTATGTTCATCCTCGGCCTGGCAGCGTGCTCAGCTGCAGCCTTATCGCTAACCCCCTGCAATGCAGCGCCTGCGGCTGAGGCAGCACGCCAGGAATTGCATGGCGCGGCGGCGGCAATGGATGCCGCTTGGGATCGCAAGGATTTGACCGCGCTGGCCACCCTCTTCGCGCAGGATGCGACCATCCAGGCCGGCCCGAATGCGGTGCTTGAAGGTCAAGCGGCGATCCGCGCCTTCTTTGGCAGAGACTTCGACAACAGGCGCGGTACGATGCGCCATGTCAGCGAACCGCGTCGTATCGACATGGTGGCGCCCGATCTCGCCCTGGTGGACAAGCTGGTCCGCATCGAACAGCAGGACGCCGACGGCCGTTGGACAGTCCTTCGGACCTTCCTCAACAGCACCTTACTGAGGCGGGTCGAGGGCTCCTGGAAAGTGCGAACGATCCGTGCGCACGTTGTTCCGAATACGTGACGTCCAGCTTGCAGTATTCGGCAGCTGCCGAAGCCGGTCTCCCCAGTCCCAATAGCGTCACAGACGATCAAGCAACGCTCGAGGATGGCGACCGCCGCCCGGCGCTAATCTGCGCTCAAATCGAACATGGAGAATGAAGATGAAACGTTTGATGACGCTTGCCCTCGCTGCCGCCTCCGCCTGGCCCGCGGCACTTGCCGCCCAGCCTGCACAGCCCGCAGCCTCGATCGCCGTGACCTGCGACGCGGGACCCGCCGCGGCGGGCGGCGAAGCCCCGAACCTTCACGGCCACTGGGACTTCCTCATGGTGCCCCGGGGATTGGCCAGTTTCGGCCTGATGTCGATCGGCTTCGTCGGCACCGATTATGGCGGATCGCTGGCGCCGTCGAGAACCGCGCCCGTTGTCCTGCGCAAGATCAGCTTGACCGGCCGAACCATCCACATGGCCGTTGCGTCCGCAGAGGGCGATGTGCTGTTCGACGGCAACCTCTCGGCCAAGGGCGACTTCATGTGCGGAACCGTGACCTATCACGGCGGTGAAAAATTCCCGATGGTGGCGCACAGGCGGCCTACGACCTACCAGTCGCAGCCTCAGGCTCTGCGGGCGCGATAACCGGCTGACGGCGGGCGGCGCCTGGGGCTCAGGTGCCGCTCGTTGCTTATTGTCGGCGGCGCTTTGGTCGGTCGAACCGGCAGCTTTCATGAATGTCAGACACATCGATGAAACGCAGGAAGTGGCGAAAGCGGCAATCAGGCGAATGTCGGCAATGGGTGGAAAGCTGACGTTACGCTTGGGATCGCCATGGGCGGCAAATGCTCAACGTCCTTTTGAGGGTTGTTGATTGGCGATGCGCCGTCGCAAATTCCGCACCGGCTGCGAGCGTCATCATGGTCTTGCGCATCCTTGGCTCACTTCAATGGCCGCGAACGAAAATGTTGGCGGTCAGCCGGCCCTGACGCGGGTCGCCAGTCAACGGCATGTCGGGCGGAATGATCCCGGAATGGATCAGGCTGCCTTGAAAGATGATCAGCCGGTCCGGGATGGCCTCGACTGCGCCTATCTGCTCGAAAAATTCGTCCGAGCCGTGAAAGTAGCCCGAGTTCGCCGGCAGCTGAACATCCGCCACGGGGGCGTAAACTGAGACATTTGATTTGGTCACTCGCTCAATACCCGTTGTGCGCTGGCGGTAAAAAGCCGTCCCCGTATTGGGTAGCGCGCGAAGGTAATGCAGCAAAGCGAGATCTTTTTGGTTGGTCGTGTCGAAATGCGGCGCTCGCTGCGCCGGAGACAGCTCCGTCGGTTTCAGCGTCACCATCGAAAAGCTTGCTTCGATGAGGTCGAAGCCGTCGAAGTCGAAGGCGTCGGCGATGAACTGCGCGGCGCGCTCGCAAGTCTCTTCGACATAGGCGTTCGCCGCCGTGTCGGCCGCCGTGAAGATGCGTCTAAGACCCGGGTAGTTATTGGTATGGCGAGGGTAAGGTGCGAGCTCTTCCGCAATCTCGCGAATGTATTCGAGCGAGCCACTGAAATCGTCGATCACGACGACCGGGATCTGCCCGTTTCCAAAACGCCGCAGTTCGGGCTTCACTTAGGGCGTGTCCCAGACAAAAAGAAGGGACACGCTATCGTCCTCCAGCCAATGCCGTCAAGGAGGTTTGGAACTTGTACGTTAAGCCGACCTGGAACTGCCGCTAGTCCTTGGCGACCTTGGCCGGTCTCGGTGAGCGGCGGCGGTTCGTCCCGCCCCAGCACCTCCAGTTTGAGTGAGTGCTATTGAGCCAGTTGAACGCGTTGCATGGCTTCGAAATCGGCGGTCAGCTCATGGCCCCACGGCATCTTGAAGGCCCTGCACCGCCACCTATGCGCCACTCACCTGGAGACTTGAGCTGCTAGGCCTTCCTGAATGTCCGCAATGGGTGGAAAGCGGACGCTCAGGGTTGACGGAGAGGCGCAAATATGCGTCGGCGACGGCGTCATAATTGTCCGCCAGTTCCAAGTGAACATCACGGAGCGCCGGGCCGATAAAGCTTGCTGACTGTTCGCCTCTGCAGCTGTTGCGAGTTGCAAGTGGCCGAATATACCGGCGTCCATTGAAAGCAAAATCCGAAGCGCGACATAAGCGTCTCCGCGTGCTCCGCCGACGTTGCCTCCAATCTTGCGAGCGACAATCGGCTGCAATCCAAGGAAGCCAGAATGCGTTTCACGATAGCTGCTCTCGCCTGCCTTGCCTTACACGGGTGTAGCGAACCGGCCGGTCGCCAGCCCACAGAGCAGCAAGCAGAGGTGTTCATGAACGAGCTACAGGCTGACGAGAAGGCGGACAGGGATGTAGCTGTCGGGGAGGCGCGGTTCGAAGCGGCGGAGCGTGCTAGGGCCGCCGAGGTGCGTCTTGAAGATGCGGCCAACGAGGTCCGCCGAGAGGACGCAAAATGAGTCCGGTGGATCGCGAGCCTGATCAGGGCGCCCTCTTTGAGAGCGAACCCGCTGGTAGCGCCGATCCACGAGAAGGCCATGCCGGTGATCCTGCATCCTGAGGATTGCGATCGCTGGCCCGATGATGAGACAGCGAGCGCGTGCGAGCTGGCACAAGCTTTCTCGTCGCAACTCATGCAGGTGGCCTGAATGACAAAGTCCGTGCTCGAGCGCGCTTTCGAACTTGCTCGCTCCGGGTCCTGCCGCTCTGTTGCGGAGCTAGAGCTCAGGCTGAAGCGCGAGGGCTACGAGGCAGCTGCGTCTCACCTGCGCGGCCAGTCTATCCGGAAACAACTCCGAGCGATGGTAAGTGACGCCCGATCGGAGCGGCAGCGGGTGGTCGAAGACCAGTAGCGTCCTCATGGAATTGTTCGCTGCCGTACTAAACCCCTGACTCCGTGCATATCCTTGGAACGCTTCGGGGATGCTGACGTTTTGAGCATAACCCCACAATTGATCAGCCCCCCCCCCCGCTGATCATCACGAAAAGCCCCGGCTTCGGTCGGGGCTTTTTTTGTGCCAGCTGTCATGGGCCCGTGGAACGGACCTGATGCCGATCCGGGGGATTCGAGCGCGACATCCGCCGGTGGAGCTTACGTTAACAATCAGAACTCCCGACGCTCGTGCCTGATCTTCGTCGTCTTGATCCTGGCTACGGTTGCGGCAGCCACTTGGTATCTCACAGACATCGGGAGGACGCCCAGCACGGGCACAAGGCCCTCTGTTGCGACCGAGAGCAGGCCCCCTAACGCGGCGATGATACGAAATGACCGCATCAGGAGCCGAGCCTCGGCTGAAGGTCTGCAATGGGTGGAAAGCAGACGCTCAGGCCGATGGAAGCAATGGCTACAAACCGTAGGATGATCGATAGCTTCGGAAACAGCTCAGCAACTTCTCGCACTCCCACTCATTGATCGATGGGCGACAGCGGCCGGTCCTAGAGCCGCAGCATCACAAGGAGCATCGACATGGGCATTTTCAGCAGCATCAAGAACGCCATCTTTGGGAAGGCGAAGGCGCAGCCCGCGCCACAGGCGCAGCGCCAGCCGCAGGGCCAGGCCATGCCCCAGATGCGCGCGGCCCAGCCTGCCGCACCCACGGCTCCGGCCCAACCGCAGGCCCAGCAGCCGGTCGACGTCGAGCAGGTGCTCACGCAGATCGCCAGCGAGAAGGGCAACCCCGACCTCAACTGGCGCACGTCCATTGTTGACCTGATGAAGCTACTCGACCTGGATTCCAGCCTTACGAACCGGAAGGAACTCGCGACTGAGCTTGGCTACACCGGGGAGAAGAACGGCAGCGCCGAGATGAACATGTGGCTACAGAAGGCGGTCATGAAGGAACTTGAGAAGAACGGCGGCAAGGTCCCGGCGGGCCTGAAAGACTAGGAGCCGATGGAGGGACGTCGGGCGGGCGCGGCGTCCCTCGCTGTCTGAAGAGGTTGATGCCAAGGGCTTCTCGACGAAGCTCATCAACGAGAGCAGCCGCCAGCGATACGGGGTTTGATGTGACCATGAGTACAGCGGAGCCGCCGGCTAAAAGCCTTCCCTCATCTTCCCTGAGCGAAAACAGTTCGGCAATTGCAAAGAGCTGTCGCTTGCCGGCCCGCGTGACTCTTGCGCTTGCTTCGAAACGAATGCGTGGAACGCGGACGTAAGCCGCTGAACGTCCACAATGGGTGGAAAACGGACATTCAGCGGTGGGAACGGAAGAGGCGGCGCTGCGCCTCGGTTATGGCGCTTTCCTCCCAATCCACCTCGCGCTTGGTTGAGGGTAGATAAGCTCTGCGATCGCTCCACGCGTAGTATAGCGTGCCGTGGATGCCTTGAGCATCTCTCTTGAGGATCGGGCGCTCCCAGAGTGGCGACAGCACCGCCACAGCCGCCCTTTCTCCCACGCGCTCAATCAAATCTTCGATGATCTCAATGTCCCGCCCCTCGGGGAAGATCACCTCAAACTCTTCGACGGTAGCCTGGAACACGCTGAAGGTGGCGTTCTCGGCTCGGTCGATGATCTGAATGTTCCTCATGCTGGCGGTTTGCAGGGTCGCTTCGATGTCCGCAATGGGTCGAAAGCAGACATGAGTTCGTGTTGTTGGCGGGCACCGAGGGTCTCAGCTTGAGACCCACACTAAACCCACTATCCCCCACATCCGAACGCGCTAGAAAGGGCGCATGAGCGAAGCGAGTATGACGGCGCCGCGTGACTGGCGCAGCCGCCTCCCGGAAGGGATCCGCCCCTATACCGAAACGGCGCCGATCGCGTCCTTCTTCCTCGGTGTGTCCTCGGGCTTCCCTTATGCGATGATCGGCGCGACGCTGACCACGCGCCTCGCCCAGGACGGCCTGGACAAGAAGAGCATCACTGCCTTCAGCCTCGCCTTCCTCGTCTACAATCTCAAATTCCTTTGGGCCTGGATCGTTGACGGCGTTCGCATCCCGGTGCTCCACCGCCTCGGGCAGCGCGTCTCCTGGCTGCTGGTCGCGGGCGTGCTGGTGGTCGGTGCGGTTGCCAATCTCGCGCTCGTCGATCCTTCGGCGAACCTCCTCTACACGGCTTATGCCGCCGTCCTGGTCGGCTTTGCCGGCGCCACCTTCGATATCGTCATCGACGCCTACCGCATCGAAATCCTGAAGCCGCGGCAGCTCGGCGTCGGCTCGGGCATGCTGCAATATGGCTGGCGGATCGGCTCGGTCGCGGCCGGCGCGCTCGCGCTCGTGCTGTCGGCCCGGTTCGGCTGGGAAGTTGGCTATCTCGCCTGCGCGGTGTTCGCGCTGCCGGCGATGCTGACGGGCCTCCTCTACGGCGAGCCGGAGCGCCACCGCGAACCCAGCCAGCGCCGCGGCATCGGCGAGGCTCTGCGCTCGGTCTACGGCCCTTTCACCGAGTTCTTCATGCGCAAGGGCGCATTGCTCGTCCTGCTCTTCATCCTCCTCCACAAGATCGGCGATACGCTGGGGCAGCTGACGCTCCGGCTGCTGCTGGACGATCAAGGCTACACGAACGACGAGATCGCCATTTACGATGTCGGCGTCGGCTTCTGGGCCTATCTGATCGGCATCTTCATCGGCGGCGTCATGTATTCCAAGCTCGGGATGAAGCGGTCGGTGCTGATCAGCCTCATCCTGATGGGCATCTCCAACTTCACCTTCGCCGTGCTGGCGATGGTCGGGCACACCAATTGGGGCCTCGCCGGAGCCATCACCTTTGAGAATATCGCCAGCGGCATCGGCGGCGTCACCGTGATCGCCTATTTCTCGGCGCTGACGGACCTGCGCTTCACCGCATCCCAATATGCCCTCATCTCCGCCGCATCGAGCGTCGTCGGCCGCTTCATCACCGGCACCTCGGCGGGGGCGATGGTGGAATCGATGGGATATGTGAACTTCTACCTGTTCACCACGGTCGTCGCGCTGCCCGGCATCATCCTGTTCTGGCTCATGTCCCGGGCCGGCCTCATCGACGCCTCGATCGGCACCGCCGGCATCGAAGGCGAGGGGGATGCGCGCCGCGAGGGCGAGGGCGAGGGCGATGCGAAGCGCGGCGGGGCTCAGCCCGGCACCTGACCGTTCGCCTTGAGGATCTCGCCAGCCAGGTAAAGCGAGCCGAGGATCAGCACGATCGGCGGGCTCGCGCGATCCGCGTGGCGGCCGATCCAGCCGAGCGCGTCCTCGGCATCGCTCGCAGTCATGACCGTAATGCCCTGTTCGCGCGCCGTGGCGGCGAGGACGGCGGGCGCGTGGTGGGCGTGGCCCCTGATGGGAATGGCGTGAAGGGTGATCGCGCGGTTGCGGAACGGCTTCAGCACGCCGGTCGCGTCCTTATTCTCCAACAGGCCGAAGACGATGTGGAAGGGTGTGCCGGCGGGCACGTGAGCGCGGAAGAAGTCGGCGACCGCGCGGGCCGCGGCCGGGTTGTGCCCGCCGTCGAGCCACAGCTCGGCGCCCGTGGGAAGCAGCGCGCGAAGCGGCCCGGCGCCGAGCCGCTGCAGCCGCGCCGGCCACTCCGCCCAGCCCATCGCCGCGCGCAGCGCCGACTCGCGCACGCGGATCGCGCTCTGGTGGCGCAGCATCGCGACCGCGAGGGCGGCGTTCATCGCCTGGTGCGCGCCGGGCAGGCGGGGGACGGGGAGCTCGACCTTGCCGCTCTCGTCGCGATAATGGAGATGCTGCTGGTAGACGACCGCGTCCCATTGGCCGCCGCGCGGCAGCCAGGTCGCGCCCCGGCTCGCCGCCGCTTCCGCCACCCGGCTCCCGATCTGCGCCGGGTAGAGCTGCGTCACCAGCGGCACGCCGGGCTTGGCGATGCCGGCTTTCTCCGCGGCGATGTCTTCCAGACGCGTGCCGAGGAAGCCCTGATGGTCGAGCCCGAGATTGGCGATGCCCGTAACCACGGGCTGCGCGACAACATTGGTCGCATCGAGCCTCCCTCCGAGCCCGACTTCGACAATACATGCATCCGCTTGCTCGCGCGAAAACGCCAGCAAAGCCGCCGCCGTGGTCACTTCAAAGAACGTCGCCGCGACACCTTCGCCAACATCCAGCACTTCTCCCAGCACATCGGCGAGCGCTTCATCCTCGATCAGCTTGCCCGCCAAACGAATGCGCTCGTTGAACCTCACCAGATGCGGGCTGGTATAAACGTGCGCCTTGAGCCCCGCCGCCTCTATCGCCGCGCGCAGGAACGAGCAGGTCGATCCCTTGCCGTTGGTACCCGCCACATGGAAGACCGGCGGCAGGCGGCGTTCGGGATTGCCCAGGCGGGCGAGCAGCGCCTCGATCCGCTCCAGCCCGAGCACGTCGCCCGAAGGCGCCAGCTGCTGAAGCCTGTCGAGCTGGCGCTGGACCTCAGGGCTGTCGGAGGTGGCGAAGTCCGCCAATCACGCCGCCGCTTTCTCCGGCGTCAGATAGCCGATCAGCTGGCTGAGCCGCTGCTTCATCTCCCCGCGGCGCACGACCATGTCGATCATGCCGTGCTCCAGCAGATATTCTGCGCGCTGGAACCCTTCCGGAAGCTTCTCTCGAATGGTCGACTCGATCACCCGCTGGCCCGCGAAGCCGATCAGCGCGCCGGGCTCGGCGATCTGCACGTCGCCGAGCATTGCGTAGGAAGCCGTCACGCCGCCTGTCGTCGGATCGGTGAGGACGACGATATAGGGCAGTCCCGCTTCCTTCAGCTCCGCGATCGCGACGGTGCTGCGGGGCATCTGCATCAACGAGAGGATGCCTTCCTGCATCCGCGCGCCGCCCGCGGCGGTGAAGATGATGTAGGGAGCGCGATGATCAATGGCCGCCCGCGCGCCTGTGACGAACGCAGCCCCGACGGCCATTCCCATCGATCCGCCCATGAAGGCGAAGTCCTGCACTCCGACTACTGCGCGCTGCCCGTCTACGGTACCGCGGGCGTTCAGCAGGGCGTCGGGCTCGCCGGTCGACTGGCGCGCGCCCTTCAGGCGCTCGGCATAGCGCTTGGTGTCGCGGAACTTTAGCGGATCCTCGCGCACCTGCGGGCTGGGCAGGATCGTGTAGCCGGGATCGAGCACCTGCGCGAAGCGCGCGCGCGGGCCGATCCGATCGTGATGCTCGCACCGGGGGCAGACGAACAGATTCTCCTCCCACTCCTTGGTGAAGATCATCGCGTCGCAATTCCGGCACTTGTGCCAGAGATTGTCGGGCGTCTCACGCTTGGGGAGGAAGGGGATATTGTTGCGGACGCGGGTCAGCCAGCTCATGGGGCCGCCGATGGAACAAGCCCTGAGCTTTGTCCAGCGGGGCTAGAGCGTCGCCTCGATCGCGCGTGCGGCCAGGTCCGGGTCTTCGGCCTGGGTAATCGGCCGACCGATGACCAGGATTGAAGCGCCGCTGTCGAGCGCCTTTCTGGGCGTCATCACCCTTTTCTGGTCTCCGCTCTGGCTCTCCGCGGGCCGCACGCCCGGCACGACGAAGAAGCCGCCGGGCCACAGCTTCTTCGCTGCGGCGACCTCGTTTCCGGAGCAGACGACGCCGTCCAGCCCCGCCTCCCTTGCCAGCGACGTCAGTCGCTCGACCTGCGGATGCGGATCCGCTTCGAGGCCGATCGAGCTCAGGTCCGATCCGTCGAGGCTGGTCAGCACCGTCACCGCCACCACCTTGGTGTCGGTCGGTGCCGCCGCCTTTGCATCCTCCATCATCGCCCGCCCGCCTGCAGCATGGACGGTGAGGATGGCGGGGTTGAGCGGCCGCAGCGACTGGATCGCCTTGCCGACCGTGTTCGGGATGTCGTGGAATTTGAGGTCGAGGAAGATCGGGAGCCCCAGCTCCGCCATTTCGCGGATGCCGCTGCGGCCGTTGGCGGAGAAGAATTCGAGGCCGAGCTTGATGCCGCCGACATGGTGCCGGACGCGGGCAGCGATTTGCTTGGCGCGTTCCAGGTCGGGAGTGTCGATCGCGACGAAGATCGGCCGCGTCATGGCGCGGGCCAGACCTTGTTGTCGGTGGCGATACGGTCGTCGGTCGGTCGAGATTCGGGTGTGGTGATTTGGGAAGGGGCAGTGTCCGGCGCGGGCGTCGTCACCGGCGCGGTGTAGGCGATCGCAGTCGCCTGCCGTTCCAGAGCCTCCAGGCGCCGCCGCATCGTCCAGATCCGCGCCCGGTGCACGATCAGCATCGGCAGGAAACCCAGCAGGAAGGAAACGAGGATCAGCACCGGCAGCTTCACGTCCGCCTGCAGCCCGCCCCACAGGTTCATTGTCACCGCGTGCCAGTTCACCGTCGCGAACAGCACCAGGATCACGGCCAGCGCGACCCAGAACAAGGTCTTGAGGAACTGCATCCCGATCTCCCAGCGGCTCGCCCCTAGCTCTAACAAAAAGGGCGGTGCGTCTACAGTGTTGAAACGTCGCCCCCGATCTCCCGATCGAGCTCGGCGAACAAGGGGGCGATCGAGCTCAGCCGCTCGCGCTCCTCGTCCAGGATCGCGCGAAATGCGGCGCGCTTGAGGTCGGCGACCATCTCGGGCGGGAGCTCTTCCCCTTGCGGAAGCGTCGACACCGTGATGTCGATCAGCCGTTCGGCGCCGTGCAGCCGCCCCCACAGATAATCGTTCTCGCGATAGGCGCGGCTGAAGAAAGCGCCAAAGCTGTTGAACTGGATGCCCTTCAGCGTCGCCGCCGCGCCGCCCTTCCGGATCGCGATCGCATCGTCCGGCGAGATGCGGTCCACCTTCACAGGGTCGAACTCGTCCAGACCCTCGCCCTGGAGAAGCGGAAGCGTCGCGATGTCGTAGAAGGCGAAGCCAAGGTACGTGAGAATGACCGCCCGCCGCTCCTGCCTCGGCAGCCCCGCGAGCGCGTCGGCCAGAGCCGCATCGGCCTCGTCGTCCAGCTGTTTCAGCCCCAGCCGGTCGGCGAGATGGCGCATCGCCGCCGGAGCATCATGCTCGGCCTTTGCGAAGATTTCGTCGACCCCCTCCAGCGCGGTCGATCCGCTGTACCTTCCGATCAGCTCGTAAACCACCTCGCGCGCATATTGCAGCGCCTCGCGCGGCGCACCGTCCTGCTGGTCGAGCGCGGCGATGCGCCGTGCCACGAACCGGAGCCGACGGCTGCGATAGGAGAGATCGAAGGAGCGAAAGAAGTCGATCACATGCTGGCGCGCGCCCGCGCTGGTCATGGCGTCGCTGGCCGCGAGGCCCGAGCCTCGAACGTGGCTCCAGATCGCGTCGCGAAGGCGGTCGACCCGCTCGCGTCCTCCGCGCCCACTGAGGCGATAGATGGTCGCGGCGCTCTCTTCCACGATGGCGGCGATCTTGAGATGGCCATAGGCCGCATAGGCATAGCCCGCTTCGCGCGCTGCGACCGTCTGGGCCCGCATGCGCCATGCGGCGAGCCGGGCGGGGGAGGGGCGCATCAGCAGGAATGTGGTGCCGAATGCCCGCTCGATCGCGGCTTCCACCTCGGGCCGCATCGCCTCGACGATATGGCGCAGCCGCTTGATCCGGCCGGAATGGATCTCGATCGCTTCCAGATTGTCGCGGATCGGCTGCTCGCGCGGGATGTCGGACAGGGCGCCGAACAGGGTCGCGAAGAAGCCGGGGCTCTCCTCCTCGCCTGCGGTCAGCCTGATCCCCGGCAGGTTGGGCGTCGGATCGATATACACAAAGCGCCGGTCAACCTCGCGGCGCGCGGGGCGACTCTTCAGCGCCAATATGGCGGGCTGGAACGGCGCATTGTTGAGCACGGAACCATCGATCAGGATGGCAGAGCCGCCATTCTCGCCGCCTCCTGGCAGCGCCTTGGACAGAAAGCCGTCACGGCTGGGCCAGTCCTGCTCGCGGGCGGCGAGAACCTGGTCCAGTTCGCTGACCTGGAAGGGCGGAAAGGCGCCGGGGAAGCTCGCGGTGGCGCGCGCGGCGAAGGCGAGCTCGGCCGGATCCGCCAACCTCTTCTGTCCGCTGCCGGCCGCGCGAAAGGAGAGGGTGATGCGATGCTCCGTTTCCACCACCTGCGCCGGCGAGTTGAGGCGCAGCCGCTCCGGATGCCCGCGAAAGTCGGTGACCGTGACGAACAGGTCGAGTGGCTGGTGCTTGGGGAGCAGCGGCTCACCACACGGGCTGGTTCGCATCGCCTCGAAAGCGTCGAGCAGCATGCCGGTGAAGCCCGGTCCGCTGAACGGCGGCGCGAACCAGCGTGCCCGCACGAAATTGGCGAGCTTCGTCCTGACCTCGTCGCGGTGGCCCGCCTCCACGGTCTGCTCGACGGCGCCTCCGCGTCGGGAAGAGAGCGCCCAGGCGAACGGCACCGCCGCAGCCTTGGCAATGCGCGACACTGCGCTGACACCCGGATCGAGCAGCCGGTCGATATCGGCGGTCTCAAGCCACAGGTCGGTAAGCGGCTCGAGCGACTCGCCGGTCGAGATCGCCTGGCCCAGGAATATGGCGTTGATGCCGCCTGCGCTGGCGCCGGTCAGAATATCGACCAGGACGCGCAGTTCCATGTCGCAGCGATCGGCGATGATTCCGATCAGCCTCCGGTAGACGGCCTGGCTGCCGGAGGAGGGGGGCTCACCGGCATGCCACTCGCGGCTCGCGCGGGCGAGACGCCACACCTCCTTGGTGATGCCGTGCATGTACACGGCCAGACTGATCCCGCCGTAGCAGATCAGCGCCAGCCGTAACTCCTTCTCCCGCATGGATTCGGAAGATGAAGCAGAGGCGTAAACAAGTCGAGACGATCCGGTTCCCGAGAAATTAACCCTGTTCTGCTCAATTCGCCGCACAAACGGTCCGGCGCGCCTCCTGTTAAGAGACTCAGCAAAAAGTTCCGGTCTAGCTCCCTCTCAAGAAGCTGAGGGGCTTTCCTATGACGACTTTCCTGGCGCGCTGCGGCGCGAAATATATTGTTGCACTGGGCGCGGCGGGGCTGATGACCTCTACGCCGGGTCATGCGGTCATTCCGCACGATCTGGCCGCCGGCGTTGAGACCCTGGCGCCGGTTGCGAAACCGAACTTCGCTCCTGTCGAAGCCATCGCGCCCGTCGAGGCCGAACCCGCATTCGAGCATCTCGCCGACGGTGAAGCCAGCTATTATGGCCGCGAGCTGGCCGGCAACCGCACCGCGAGCGGCGAGCGCTTCAACCCGGGTGGGCTGACCGCGGCGCACCGCACGCTGCCGCTCGGCACCAAGCTCAAGGTCACCAACAAGTCCAACGGCAAGAGCGTCGTGGTCCGCATCAACGACCGCGGACCCTTCATCAAGAAGCGGCTGATCGACGTCTCGCTCGGCGCTGCCCAGCAGATCGGCATGGTCAGTGCCGGCCATGCGATGGTCCGCCTGGAGATGCTCCGCTAAGCGCTTTGCCTCCTGCATCTCGTCTGCAAAACTGACCGCGCGTTCTGCAAACGGTCATGCGCGGCCTTTCCAACGGCGTGCGTCCGGCTTAGCCTCTTCCCACCTTCACTCGGGGTGGGATGACAAGATGATCAAAATTATTTTGCTCGCCGGCGCGGCAACGCTCAGCCTCACTGCTGCGCCCGCGCTCGCCGCCGGTCAGACGGCCCAGGCGAACAGCGCCGCGTCCGCCAAGCCGATGCTCGGCACCTGGGGCGTCGATCTTACCGGCATGGACAAGTCGACCAATCCGGGCGATGACTTCTTCAAGTTCGCAAACGGCAGCTGGAACAAGACCGTCCAGATCCCGTCCGACCGCCCGAGTTGGGGCAGCTTCGACGAGTTGGGCGAGCTCTCTCGCACCCGCACCCGCACGATCCTCGATGAAGCCGGCAGGACGAAAGGCGCTCCCGGAAGCAACCAGCAGAAGGTCGGCGACTTCTACGCCAGCTTCATGGACGAGGCGGCGATCGAGCGCGCCGGCACCGCGCCGCTGAAACCCTGGCTTTCCAAGATTGCCGCGATCCGCACCCGGAGCGACCTTGCCCGCTACATCGGCGAGGCCAACCAGATCGGGATCGCCAACCCGTTCGACGTCGATGTCGACCAGGACCTTGCCAATAACACGAGCTACACGGTTTATATCGGCCAGGGCGGCCTCGGCCTTCCCGACCGCGATTATTATCTCGACGACAGCAACGCCAAATATGTCGAGGCGCGCGGCAAGTACAAGCAGCATATCGCGACCATGCTCCGCCTGGCCGGCATCTCGACCCCAGACGCGCGCGCGGAGCGGATATACGACCTCGAAAAGAACATCGCGCAGGCGCACTGGACCCGGATCGAGCAGCGCCAGGTCGAAAAGCTCAACAATCCGGTGATGCGCACCGAGCTCGGCACCAAGATGCCGGGCCTCGACTGGGCCGCCTACACGGCGGGCGCGGGCATCGCCGATCAGTCGCGGCTGGTCGCCTTTCATCCCAGCGCGCTCGCCGGGGCGGCGAAGCTCGTCCAGTCGGAGCCGCTCGACACGTGGAAGGATTACATGACCTTCCGCACGATCGCGAGCGCGGCGGGCGTGCTGCCCAAGGCGTTCGTGGAGGAGAGTTTCGCTTTCAACGGCAAGTCGCTGCAGGGCATCCCGCAGCTGCGCGAGCGCTGGAAGCGAGGCGTCGACCTCGTCGGCGGCGGCGTCGGGGAGGCGGTCGGCCAGCTCTATGTCGAGCGCTACTTCCCGCCCCAATCCAAGGCCAAGATGGATGAGTTGGTCGCCAATCTCATCAAGGCGATGGATGTGCGGCTCGCCAACCTCCAGTGGATGACCCCCGAAACCAAGGCCAAGGCGCGCACCAAACTTGCCGCCTTCACGCCGAAGATCGGTTACCCCTCCAGGTGGCGGGATTATTCGGCGCTGGAGATCCGGCCCGGCGATGCCCTCGGCAACGCGATGCGGGCCCGGCAGTTCGAATATAACCGCAACTTGAAGAAGCTCGGCGTCCCGGTCGACCGCGACGAATGGGGCATGTCGCCCCAGACGGTGAACGCCTACGCCAATCCGCTCCTGAACGAGATCGTCTTCCCGGCCGCGATCCTGCAGGCGCCCTTCTTCGATCCCAATGCCGACGACGCGGTGAATTATGGCGGTATCGGCGCCGTCATCGGCCACGAAATCACCCACCATTTCGACGATCAGGGAAGCAAGTTCGATCCCAAGGGCAACCTCTCCGAATGGTGGACCAAGGAGGATGTCGATCGCTTCAAGCAGCAGACCAGCAAGGTCGTCGCTCAATATGGCGCCTACGAGCCGCTGCCTGGCACGAAGGTCAATGGCGAGCTGACGCTCGGCGAGAACATGGCCGATCTTGCCGGCATCACCATCGCCTACGACGCCTACCGCATGTCGCTCGGCGGAAAGGAAGCACCGGTGATCGACGGCTATACCGGCGATCAGCGCTTCTTCCTCGGCTTCGGCCAGGTGTGGCGCAGCAAGTATCGCGACGATTATCTGCGCCAGATCGTCGCCACCGACCCGCATTCGCCGGATTTCTACCGGGCGAACGTGGTCCGGAACTTCGATCCTTGGTACAAGGCCTTCGACGTAAAGGGCGGCGCCATTTATCTTCCGCCGGAGCAGCGCATCAAAATCTGGTGAGCGGAGTTATTGCAGGTCGGGGCCGGCGCGGATACCGCCGGCCCCGATTTGTGACTCTGATTTGGGGAGAGGTTCGCTGAACAAGCGGATCGTGTTTGCGTCGGTGGCCACGCTGGTTGCAGCGGCCGCCATTGTAGGTCCTACCTTGGTCTCCTCCGGGGGTGGCGGCGATGCCGCGCCGAAGGCGCCGCCGGCGGACCGCAGCCAGTCCGACATTTCCCAGGCGCTGGCCAACAAGCCGAGCACGATCGACTATCGGCGCCTGGACGAGCGTCTGCAGCGGCTCATGCAGGAAGACGACATGGTCGCGCTCGCGGTCGGCGTCGTCGAGCACGGCCAAATCCGCTTCCTCAAGGGCTATGGCGAGACCTTCGAAGGCAGCGGCCAGCCCGTCAACGCCAACACCGTCTTCCGATGGGCTTCGGTCTCGAAAGGCGTCGCCGCCGACATGGTCGCCAAGCTCGCCGACGAGAACAAGCTCTCGCTCTACGAGCCCATCGCCAAATATTCGGCCTCGCTCCGCCTCCCCGGCGGCAACGAGCACAAGGCGACGGTCGCGGACGTTCTCTCGCACCGCCTCGGCTTGTTCGGCCATGCCCAGGACTCGAAGCTCGAGGACGGCATGGACGCGCGCATGCTTCGCGCAAATCTCGCGACGCTGAACGCCATCTGCCCGCCGAGCACATGCCACGCCTATCAGAACGTCGCTTATGACGCCGCGAGCGACGTCGTCGAGAAGGTCACCGGCAAATCCTATCAGGAAGCGGTCCGCGAGCAGCTCTTCCTGCCGCTCGGCATGACCACGGCAAACATGAGCCGGGAGGCGTTGCTCAGCTCTCCGAACTGGGCGCGGCCCCACCGCGGCGGGAGCAATCCCAAACCCGTCGAGGTCACGGACTCCTATTATCGCGTGCCGGCGGCGGGCGGGGTCAACAGCTCGATCAAGGACCTCGCCATCTGGATGCAGGCGCAGATGGGGCTGGAGCCCAAAGTGCTTTCACCCCGTGCGCTCGAGAGCGTGCAGTCGCCCCGCGCCGTCACTGGTGGCGAGTTGGGCCGCATGCGCAAGTTCCGGGAGCGCCTCAACAAGGCGACCTATGGCCTCGGGTGGCGGATCTACAATTATGCCGGTTACCGCGCGGTCGGCCATCGCGGCGGCGTCACGGGATACCGCTCGCTCATCATGTTCGATCCCGACCGCAAGAGCGGCGTTGTGGCGCTCTGGAATACCGGCACCAATCAGCCCTCTGGCGTCCAGTTCGAAGTCATGGACATGATCTACCAGCTCCCGCAGCGCGACTGGCTCGACCTCGACAAGCTGATCGAGCGCCCGCCGGCCCAGCCCGAGGAAGTCACGGACGGCGGCTAGGGCAGGGCTCAGACCGGCCGCACCCGCGCCCAGATCGGCAGGTGGTCGGAGGCCTTGCGCGCCGTCGCGCTCTGGTGGGCGCCGCTCTCCACCACCTCCAGCGCGCCATTGACCATGATCCGGTCGAGCTGAGCGATCGGTCGTCGGGCATGGAAGCTTCGGCCGCATTCGGCGAATCGGTGATGGTGCCCGAAATCGCGCAGGCAGCCGCCGTTCGCGCTCCACTCGTTGAGATCGCCCATCAGCACCGTCGGCGGTTCCCCGTCGCGCGCCTCCAGGTGCGACAGGATCGCGTGCGCCTGGCGTCGCCGCCAGAGCCCGGAAAGGTCGAGATGCATGCCCAGCACCCTCAGCAGCGTCCCGTCGATCCGAAGGTCCGCCAGCACCGCGCCGCGCGGTTCCAGCGAGGGGAGGTGAATGAGTTCCCGATCCACCACCTCGACCGACTTCTTCACCAGCAAGGCATTGCCGTGCCAGCCGAGGCTTCCGGCCCGCGCTTCGAACAAGACGGGCTTGTAGTCGCTATGCTCCTCGATGAGGTGCAGCGGCATCGCGCTGGCCCGCGCCCCGAAGCGGCGATCCGCTTCCTGGAGCGCGATCACGTCGGCATCCACTTCCCGCAGCACTTCCAGCGTGCGCTCGGGCCGCCGGCGCCGGTCGGTGCCGATCGCCTTGCGCATATTGTAACTGGCGACGAGGATCATCGCGGACCTTATTTGAAGGATTCGTTCGTCAGGCAACCCGCATAGGCGGCCGGGCGGCTTCGTGGGGGAATGGCATGCGCCTTGTGTTTCTGTTGATGTGCTTCTGCTCGGCCTCCGCTCTTTGCGCCGAGGTCCGCGAGACAGCGCATTATGCCATCGGCACGACTGTCGTTCCCGAACGCGGTATCCTGGCTGTGCACGCGATCCTCGTCCTTCCACCCGCCGCCGCAGGAAGCGAAACGGAGCTCGTGCTCGGCCACTCCTACCGGATCGAAGCGAGCGACCCGGGACCGGGCGCGACGCTTTCGGTGGAGCCGACGGACAAGCCCTGGAAAGGACTCCAGCGAATCCTCATCCGCTACACCCAAGCCAATCCGGCGCCCCAGCTTCGGCTGCGTTACTCCGGCCCTCTCAATCCCTCCGGCGATCCGCCGCTGAACATGATCACGCCGGCACTTACCGAACTCAACCTCGATTCGTTGTGGCTCCCGATCCGCAGCGACTTGAACCTGCCTTTTTCGGTTGAAGCGCGGATCGGTGGGCTTCCCCCAGGCAGCATGCTGGTGTCCCAAGGCACCTCGGCGAAAGAAGGCGCGGAATTCCATGTCCGAAGGCCCGCCCCGGAAATCGATTTCGCCTGGGTCGCATCGCCGAACTTCACGCAGCTCTCGATGGACGCATTCGAGTTTTACGCGAGAGACGGGCGCACCGAACGTGCTCAGCTTTATTTGAAGCATGGCCCGCGAGTTATCGCGTTCTTCGAAAGCTGGCTCGGACCCATGCCCGGCAAGCCCGCCAGGCTTGTAGTGGTGAATCGCGAACGGGTGTCCGGCTACGCCCGCCGCGGCTACATCGTCTTCACAGAGGGTGCTGACACCACCGAAACCCGGGTCGCCCGCTTCACAGCCCACGAATTCGGCCACGCTTATTTCGGCAATGCCAATGCCTCGAGTGAACATCGCTGGCTCGACGAGTCGATCGCGGAATATGTGGCTCTGCGATACGTCCAGTCGGCGTTCGGCCAGTCGGATCACCAGACCCTGCTCGACGCTATGCGGGAACCGGCCTCGAAGGCCGGCCCGATCATGAGCACCACTCGCGGCAATCCTGAGCTCTATGATAAGGGGCCGCTTCTCCTCGACGAGCTGGAGGAGCGGATCGGCCGCGCTCATATGGACCGGCTGATCCGCACCGTGGCGAAGCGAAAGATCGGCCGGACCCCAGATTTTCTCGCAGCGCTTCAGGAGCTGAGCGACGCTGAGACCGCACGCTGGTTCGAGAGCCGTCTCAAGTTCTAGCTCAGTGCCCCTTCGTATCGGCAAGCTTCCCAAGCTGGTGATCGAGCGCGCGCACCGCCTTCTTGGCAGCGCCAAGGACGGCGCGATCGACGCTGTTGCCCTCGTCGGCGACCGCCACCGGAGGCACTCCGTTCACTCGCGCCTCCAGCGTCGCCCGAAGATCCGAGCTGCCGCCGCGCGGGCCGTTGATGTCCGAGACGTGTATCTCGACATCGGTGATCCTATTCTCGAACCGCGCCAGGCGCTGACGGACCTGCTCTTCGATGCGCGCGTCGCGCTCGGCGTCGCTTTCGACCTGGTTGTCGGTATTGATCTGGATGAACACCTAAATCTCTCCACCTACTTTTACGCGTCCCTGACTAATGCCAGGCGCGGCGAGCCGTTCCCTCATTCGCCGCAAAAAGGCTGGCTGTGAGCCTTTCCGGCCACTACCTCTTACCCGATGGCGAAGCCTCGTAAGCGTTATGTCTGTCAGGCCTGCGGCTCGATCAGCAGCCAGTGGCAGGGCCAGTGCGGCGACTGTTCCGAATGGAACAGCCTCGTCGAGGATGCAGGCGCGGTGGTCACTCCGTTCGCCGCGCGGCACGATCTGCGCAGCGGCGGCCGTGCGGTGGCGCTGGTCGGCCTAGACGCCGAGATCGAACTTCCCGCGCGCACGAGCACCGGCATCGCCGAATTCGACCGCGCGCTCGGCGGCGGCCTGGTCGCCGGCTCCGCGACGCTGATCGGCGGCGATCCCGGCATCGGCAAATCGACCCTGCTGCTTCAGGCTGCGGCCCGCATCGCGACAAAGGGCCTCTCGGTCGCCTACATTTCGGGCGAGGAAGCCGCGGACCAGGTCCGCCTCCGCGCCCGCCGCCTCGGCCTCGGCAATGCCCCCGTCCAGCTCGCCGCCGCCACGTCGGTCCGCGACATCCTGACGACGCTCGGAGACGGCCGGCCGCCGGCTCTGGTGGTGATCGACTCCATCCAAACCATGCACTCTGACCTGATCGAGGGCGCGCCCGGCACCGTGAGCCAGGTCCGCGCCTCCGCGCAGGAACTGATCCGGTTCGCCAAGGAGACCGGCGCGGCGGTCGTGCTGGTCGGCCATGTCACCAAGGACGGCAGCATCGCGGGGCCGCGCGTGCTCGAACATATGGTCGACACCGTGCTGAGCTTCGAAGGCGAGCGCAGCCACCAGTATCGCATCCTTCGCGCCGCCAAGAACCGCTTCGGTGGCACCGACGAGATCGGCGTCTTCGCGATGGGGGAGGGCGGCCTCGACGAAGTCGCCAACCCTTCGGCGCTCTTCCTCACCAACCGCGGTGAATCGGTTGCCGGGGCGGTCGTCTTTCCCGCCCTGGAGGGCACGCGCCCCGTGCTGGTCGAGATCCAGGCGCTCACCGTTCGCCTCGCCAGCGGCGCGACCCCCCGCCGTGCCGTCGTCGGGTGGGACAGCGGGCGCCTCGCCATGATCCTCGCCGTGCTGGAGGCGCGCTGCGGCCTCAGCTTCTCGACGGCCGAAGTTTATCTCAACATCGCCGGCGGCTATCGCGTCAGCGACCCGGCCGCCGACATCGCCGTCGCCGCGGCTTTGGTCTCCGCACTCTCGGAACGACCGGTTCCGGCCGAGAGCGTCGCGTTCGGCGAGGTCTCTCTGTCCGGCGAGCTCCGCCCCGTCGCTCATGGCGGCCTCCGCCTGAAGGAAGCGGCCAAGCTCGGCTTCGAACGCGCCCTCGTGCCCGCCTCGCTTGCAAGCGAGAAGAGCCCGCTCCGCCTCACGGGCTTCCGCACGCTCGGCCAGCTCGTCGACCATCTGCTCGGCCGCTAAGCGCCACTTCCCTCCGGAATCATCCTGCTTTAGCACCGCGCCATGGGTTCGCTTACCGCTCTCGACATCATCGTTCTGATCCTAGTGGGCGGAGGGATGGTGCGCGGCCTGATGCGCGGCTTTGTCGGCGAGATATTGTCGCTGCTTGCCTGGGTGGCCGCCGTGGTGGCGCTAAAGGTCCTGCATACGCCAGCCACCGCAGCCCTTGCCGGCGTCGGCACCGGCGCAGCCGTGCTCGCCTTCGCCCTTATTTTCGGCATCGTCTTCGTCGGCGGCAAGCTGGTGGCCAGGCAGATCGGCAACGCGACCAAGCGCTCGGTGGTGGGTCCGTTTGATCGGGTGCTCGGCGGCGGCTTCGGCGTTCTCAAGGGGCTTATCGGGGCGACCTTGCTCTACCTCGCGGCAAGCCTCGTTTACGATACGATTCACGGCCGCACCGCCGAGCGTCCCCAATGGATGCTGCAGTCGCGTACCTATCCATTGCTCAACGCGACAGGGCACGCGATCGTCGATTTCGTGGAATCCCGCCGCACCCGTGAACGCCGCCGCGCCGCCCAGCCCTATATCGAGAACGAAGCGGCGAACGCGCAATGACGCCCATCCGCCTCTACCACACGATGGCGCGGGAGAAGCGCGTTTTCGAGCCCGCGGACCCGAAGCGGGTGACGATGTACGTCTGCGGCCCGACCGTCTACAACCGCGCCCATATCGGCAATGCGCGCCCGGCGGTGGTATTCGACGTCCTCGCCCGCCTCCTGCGCCACACGTACGGCGAGCAGAGCCTCGTCTACGCCCGCAACGTCACCGATGTGGACGACAAGATCATCGACGCCGCCCGCGAGGAAGGCGTCGACCCGTCAGTGATCACCGACCGCTTCGAGCGTCACTATGTCGAGGACATGGGCGCGCTCGGCGTCCGGACGCCTGACATCGCCCCGCGCGCCACCGAACATGTCGCCGAGATGATCGCGATGATCGCGCGTCTGGTCGAGACCGGCCACGCCTACGAGGCGGACGGTCACGTCCTCTTCCACGTCCCCTCGGATCCCGATTATGGCGCGCTGGGCCGCCGCGACCGCGATGCGATGATCGCCGGCGCCCGCGTCGAAGTCGCCTCCTACAAGCGCGACCCCGCCGACTTCGTGCTGTGGAAGCCGTCCGATCCGCAAGTGATCGGCTGGGACAGCCCATGGGGCAGGGGCCGCCCCGGCTGGCACATCGAATGCTCCGCGATGATCGAGCGCCATCTCGGCCATACGATCGACATCCACGGCGGCGGCCTCGACCTCATCTTTCCCCATCACGAAAACGAAATCGCCCAGAGTCGCTGCGCGCATGGCGGCGCCCCGCTCGCCCGCTACTGGCTCCACAACGGATTCCTCTCGATGGCCGGCTCGGAGAAGATGTCCAAGAGCCTCGGCAACGTGGTGACGGTGGGCGAGTTGCTGGAGCAGGGCCATAAGGGCGAGACGCTCCGTCTCGCCCTCCTGTCGGCCCATTATCGCCAGCCCCTCGAATGGTCTTCGCAGCTCATCGCACAAAGCAAGGCGACGCTCGACCGGCTCTACCGCAGCGCTGGCGAAGCCGCGGCCGGAGAGGTGGACGAGGGGGTGATCGAAGCGCTCGGCGACGACCTCAACACACCGTTGGCACTGTCGCGTCTCTCAGCCGTCGAGGACCCGGCCATGCTCCGCGCCAGTGCCGAACTGCTAGGCCTGCTCGGCTCGACGGGATTGGAATGGTTCCAGGGCGAGGGCGACACCCGCATCGACGATCTCGTCGCCGCCCGCGCGGCCGCGAAGGCGGAGCGCAACTTCGCCGAAGCCGACCGCATCCGCTCGGAGCTCGCGGAAAAAGGCGTGCTCCTGGAAGATGGCCCGGCAGGCACCACCTGGCGACGCGCCTAGCGGTGGCGCGGGGCACGCCAGCGTCTTATATGCCGGCTTGTGACCACCGCTCTCTATAACCGAGACATCCTCCGCCTGGCCGCCTCGATCCCGCACCAGCGCCGGCTCGATGCCCCCCAGGCCTCGGTCGAGAAGCGCTCCCCCACCTGCGGCAGCCGCGTCGCGATCGACGTGGTGCTGGACGGTGAGGGGAGGGTCGCCGAGCTCGGCCAGGAAGTGAAGGCCTGCGCGCTTGGCCAGGCCTCGGCCTCCCTGATGGCCGCGCACGCGCTTGGCCGAAGCTCGAACGAACTCGCCGCGGCCCGCGACAGCCTCGCCGCCTTCCTCGACGGCCGCCGCAGCGACCCTGGCGACTGGCCCGGCCTCGATCTCTTCCGACCCGCCCGCCCCTATAAAGCGCGTCACCCCTCGATCCTGCTCGCCTTCGACGCCGTCGCCGAAGCGGCCCACCAGGCGCAAGGCTGATGGAGGCGGAGGCTGCCGCCGAAGCCGCTACGGCGCTGGTCCTCCGCGACGGCGTCATCATCCTCGGCGTGGCGATGCTCTTTGTCACGGTCTTCCGCCGCTTTGGCCTCGGCGCGGTTCTCGGCTACCTGCTAGCCGGCGCCCTGGTCGGCCCACATGGTCTTGGCCTGATCGACGGCGAGGCCGAAAGCATCCTGCACATCGCTGATTTCGGCATCGTCCTGCTGCTCTTCCTCGTCGGGCTGGAGCTCCACCCCAGCCGCCTCTGGCGCCTCAAGCACGACATATTCGGCCTCGGTCTCCTGCAGGTGACCCTCTCAGGCCTGGCGCTTGCCGCCATCATCTACTTCGTGACCGGCTTCTCCTTCGCATCCGCGGTGGCGATCGGCTTGCCGCTGGCACTCTCCTCGACCGCGCAGGTGCTGCCGAGCCTGCGCTCCGATGGTTCGGTCAACACGCCCGCGGGCGAGCGTGCATTCTCGGTCCTGCTCTTCCAGGATCTTTCCATCGTCCCGCTGATCACGATCATCGCGGCGCTCTCGCTCGCGCCACCCGATCCCTCGACGCCGCCCGGCTGGCAGCTCGGCCTCTACACAGTCGGCGCTGTGATCGGCCTCGTCCTCGCCGGCCGCTTCTTCATCAACCCGCTCTTCCGAGCCGTCGGTCGGGTGAGCGAGCGCGAGCTGTTCGTTGTCGCCGGCCTTTTCACCGTGCTGGCCAGCGCCGCGGTGATGGAGTCGCTCCACCTCTCGACCGCCTTGGGCGCCTTCATCGCCGGCGTGATGCTCGCCGATTCGCCCTACCGGCACGAATTGGAAGTGGACATCGAGCCTTTCCGCTCGATCCTGCTCGGCCTCTTCTTCGTCGCCGTCGGCATGATGCTCGATCTTGGTGCCGTGGCAAAGCAGCCGCTCTTCGTCGTCGGCATGGCGCTCGCGCTTATCGCCACCAAAACGCTGATCCTGTTTGGCCTCGCCCGCCTGTTCCGAATGGACAACCGCCGGGCCTTGAAGCTCGGCCTGCTCCTCAGCCAGGGCGGCGAGTTCGCCTTCGTCCTGTTCGCAGCCGCCCAGTCGGCGCGGCTGATCAGTCCCGAAGCCGCCAGCATCTTCAGCGCCATCGTCACCTTGTCGATGGCAACGACGCCGTTCCTGATGAAGTTCAACGCCTGGTTCGACCGTCGCGGCCAGCTCAAACCCCGCAACGACCTCGAAGGACCGGAGAAGTCCGAAGAAACCAGCGCCATCGTCATCGGCTACGGCCGCTTCGGCCAGACTGTCGCGCAGTTGCTGATGGCCAAGGGCATCAGCCTTACCCTCATCGATTCCAAGGCCAGCCAGATCGAGCTGAGCGGGGATTTCGGCATGAAGGTCTATTATGGCGACGGCACCCGCCTCGACTTGCTTCGCGCCGCCGGGGCAGGGGAGGCGCGCGCCCTGTTCTTCTGCGTCGACGGCAACACGCTGACGGCGAAGAAGATGGAGCCGATCCTCGAAGCCTTTCCACAGGCGTCCATCCATGTCCGCGCCTTCGATCGCCGCCACCTCATGACGCTCGACGGGGTGGACCTTGCCGGCACCTATCGGGAAGTGTTCGAATCGGCCGTTCTGATGGGACGCGAGGGCCTCAAGGGCTTCAGCATCTCCGAGGAGGAGGTGGAACGGGTCGAATCCGAGTTCCGGCGCCGCGACAGCGAACGCCTCCAGGGCCAGAGCAAGTCGGGCGATCTCCACGACACCGAACATCTGATGTTCAAGCCCGACCGGCCGCTCGCCGACGAGGAGCCGGCGGAAGCGCGAGCTGGTTAGGCCGTCCCGGTCGCTTCCCGCTCCGCCAAACTGCGGATGATGTGGTCCACGGCGCGTTCGTGCGGCGCCGGCTCACTCCTCACATGGAGATGCGCCTCGGCGTAGATGCCGTTCCGCTTCTGCGACAGTTCGCGAAGGATCGGCAGCGGCTCGCGGTCCTTGAGGAGCGGCCGATGGTCTCGCCGCGACACTCGCTCCGCCAGCGTCTCGAGGCTGGCATCCAGCCACACCGCGATGCAGCGCTCCAGGATCAGCCTTCGCGTATCCTCATGGATGAAGGCGCCCCCGCCGGTGGCGATCACCTTGGGCGGGCCCTCGATCAGCCGCGCGATCACGCGCCGCTCGCCATCCCGGAAGCTCGGCTCTCCGAACCGGTCGAAGATTTCCGAAATGCTATGATCCGCCGCCCGCTCGATCTCCTCGTCCGAATCGACGAAGTCGAGGCCGAGCCGCTTTGCCAGCCGCTTCCCGATCGTCGATTTGCCCGCGCCCATCAGCCCCACAAGGACGATCGGCCTGCTGATTTTTGGGAGCCCAGAAGCCATGCTGCCGGGGCTATACAGGCGGGCGTGTCGTGGGGCAAAAGGCCGCCATGCGTAGAACCTCCTCTTTTGCTCCCCAGCGTCGGCGCAGGTCGCCTGTTCCGGCACTCCTGCTGATCCTGCTTCTGCTTCTCATCGGCGGCCTGGTCTATCTGTCCAACGTCGATACCGAAGTGCCGACGCAGCGCGTCGAGCAGGATGTGACGAATGCCATCGGCAAATAAGCGGCTTCTCCTTCTGGGCGGCGCGGCCGCCTTGGCGATCGCCATCCCTGCGATCGGCCAGGAGGCACCCCCCGAATCACTGCTTCCGCCCGGTTTCGGCGATCCCAATGCGCCGCCTCCGCCGCCGCCGCCGCCGCCGGTGGACGCGACCCCGGGGGATTTGCCGCCCGAGGAGGGCGGCGCCGCGCCTCCACCGCGCCGGCGCAGCACTCCGTCCGACGCGGTCGTCGAGGATTCGGCCATCGGGGATCTGGCCGCGCTGGAAGCGATGATCCCGACCGAGCCGCCCGTCGAAATCCCGGACGCGTCGCGCCGCGCGACCGACTTCGTCGGCGCCCTCAACGACCGCTGGAGCCTTGGCTCGGACGCCTACGGCAATGCCAATGGTCGCTTCCTCTCCACGCTCATGCGGCGGTTGGACGCGCCGGTGCCTTCGCGCTGGGGCCACATCCTGCTCCGCCGCGCGCTGCTGAGCCGTGTTCCGGCGCCGTCTTCCGTGAACCCGGTCGACTGGGTGGCCGAACGCGCCTGGCTCCTGCTTCGCATGGGCGAGGCGGACGGCGCGCGGATGCTCGTCCAGTCCGTCGATGTCGACCAGTTCACGCCCAAGATGTTCGCGATCGCCGTCCAGGCCGGCCTTGCGACGTCCGATCCGGCGGCCTTGTGCCCGCTTATCGAGCCTGGCAGCAAGACGTCGGACGAGCCGGTCTGGCCGCTCGCCGACGCCATGTGCGCCTCGATGTCGGGCGAGCCCACCCGGGCGAGCACGCTCATCGATCACGCCCGCCGGCGCAGCAGGCTCGACGCGATCGACATCGACTTGGCCGAAAAGGTGATCGGCTCCGGCGCCAACACGAAGCGCGCCGTGACGATCAAGTGGGACGATGTCGGCAACGTCAACAGCTGGCGCTTCGGCCTTGCCAGCGCGACCGGAATGGCCATTCCCCAGCGCCTGATGAGCGGTGCGGGACGCCATGTCATCGCCTGGCAGGCGCGGGCGCCCATGCTCCCGGTCGAGGATCGCATCGGAGCGGCCAACGTGGCCGCCTCGCTCGGCGTCTTCTCCAACCAGTCGCTGGTGGAGATGCACAGCCTGATCCTGGACACCACCGATCCGTCCGAAGTCGCGGAGTCGATCGGCGGCCGGCTGCGGCTGGCGTACGCGGCGCGCGATGTGGACCTCCGTATGCGCGAGCTGCGACGGCTCTGGGATAATGGCGGCGACGATGCCGATACCCGCCACGCGGGGCTGATCCTCACTGCCAAGGCCGCTGCCGGCATTCCGCCTTCGGAACGACTGGCGGAGGATGTGCCGCGGCTGATCGCCTCGATGCTGACCGCCGGCCTGGACGAGCGCGCCGCGCGCTGGTCCGCCGTAGTGGAAGGCATGGAAGCCGGACGCCGCGCCGATCGGGCATGGGCGATGCTCGCGCTCGCCTCGCCGCGTCCGACAGTCGATATCAGCGCCGGCCGGATCGAGACCTTTCAGGGCAGCGACCAGAGCGAGGAAACCCACGCGACCAAGCTGCTCATGGCCGGCCTTGCGGGGCTTGGCCGGATCGACGCCGACACCGCGAACGGGCTCGCCGGGGACATGTCCGTGCGGCTCGATGCCGAGAATCTGTGGACCCGGGCCTTGGCGCGCGCGGCTCAAAATGGCCAGAAGGGCACCGTGGCCCTTCTCGTTGGCGTCGGCATGCAGACCCGCGACTGGCGCGGCGTTCCTCCTGAGCATTTGTTCCACATCACCCGCGCGCTCGCCCAGGTGGGTCTCGAATATGAGGCGCGGATGATCGCGGCCGAGGCGGTCGCCCGGTTGTGACCGCCGGGGCGGCGCTCCGCCCGGAAGGGGAAAGCGGGCGAGGGGAGGACCGCCAGCTCATCGGCGCCTTTCTCGAGATGATGGCCGCGGAGGCCGGCGCCGCCCGCAATACGTTGCTCGCTTACGAGCGGGACCTCCGCGGCGCGTCCGAACTGCTCGGCGGACGCCTTTCCGCAGCCCCGGAGGATAAGCTCGGCACCCTCGCGGGCGAATGGCGCGACTTGAAGCGCGCCAGCGTGGCCCGAAAGTCCGCAGCCCTCCGCCGCTTCTTCGCCTTTCTTGTAGACGAGGGGCTGCGCGCGGACGACCCTTCCGCCGCCCTGCCGCGGCCCGCCAGCGAGCGCCCGCTTCCCAAGATCCTCGAGCACAAGGCCGTCGACGCGCTTTTCGTCGAGATCGACCGTCGCAAGGCCGAAGCTGGCGATGCGGCCTCGCTCCGCATGGCGGCTCTCATCGAGCTCCTCTACGGCTCCGGCCTTCGCGCGACCGAACTCGTCTCCCTGCAGCGCAACGCAATCTCAGCCGACAAGCCGTACCTGATCCTGCGCGGCAAGGGCGGCAAGGAGCGGCTCGTGCCGATCTCCGATCGCGCCCGCGCCGCCGTGGCCGAATGGGCCGCTCTGGTGCCCAAGGACGCACTCTGGCTCTTTCCTTCGGGCAAGAAGCATTTGAGCCGCGTCCGCCTGTACCAGCTCGTCAAGGAGCTCGCGGCCGCCGCCGGCGTGCCGCCCGACCGGATCAGCCCCCACGTCCTCCGCCACGCCTTTGCAACCCACCTCCTGGAAGGCGGGGCGGACCTGCGCGCGCTCCAGCTCCTGCTCGGCCATGCCGACATCGCGACCACCCAAATCTACACCCATGTCGACTCCCGCCGCCTGATCGAGCTGGTCAACAGCCGCCACCCGCTCGTTGACGCCCAAA
>NZ_CADCWD010000007.1 GCF_902806315.1 uncultured Sphingosinicella sp. | reverse complement strand
AGCTTGTTGATCGTCTCGATCATGTGGACCGGGATGCGGATCGTTCTCGCCTGGTCGGCGATCGAGCGCGTGATCGCCTGGCGGATCCACCAGGTGGCGTAGGTGCTGAACTTGTAGCCGCGGCGATATTCGAACTTATCGACCGCCTTCATGAGGCCGATATTGCCCTCCTGGATGAGGTCCAGGAACTGCAGGCCGCGGTTGGTGTATTTCTTGGCGATCGAGATGACGAGGCGCAGGTTCGCCTCGACCATTTCCTTCTTGGCGATGCGGGCCTCGCGCTCGCCCTTCTGGACCTGGTTCACGATCCGGCGGAATTCGGCGAGGCTCATTCCGGTCGCGGTGGCGATCTCGCTGATCTCGGTGCGGATGCGCTCGATTGCGTCGGCTTCCTGCGTGCAGAAGGCGTTCCACTTCTTGTCCGTGCCGCAGACGCGGTCCGACCAATTCTCGTCGAGCTCGTGGCCCATATAGGAGTCGAGGAAGGCCTTGCGCGGCACCTTGTGGCGCTCGGCGAGGCGGAGCATCTGGCCGCCGAGCGCGGTCAGGCGGCGGTTGTAGCTGTAGAGCTGGTCGACGAGATATTCGATCTTGGCGCCGTGGAACTGGACGCTCTCCACCTCGGCGGTGAGCTGTTCGCGAAGGCTCTGGTACTTCTTCTCGTCGCCGGCGGAGAAAGCCTGGCCGCCGCTCATCGCCTCCATGCGCGCGCCCTGGAGCTTGGAGAATTTCTTGAAGAGCGCGGTGATGTTGGCGAATTTCTCGAGCGCCTGGGGCTTCAGCGTCTCTTCCATCTGGGCGAGGGAGAGGGTGTTGTCCTCCTCCTCTTCCTCGCTCGGTCGCGGCGTGCGCCGCTCGACCATGGAATCCTCGTCCTCGTCCGCCTCGGGCGGAGCGTCCTCGACCTCTTCCTCCTCCTTGTAGGAGGGGCCGGCGGTCTTTTCGGAAATGTCGCCGTCCTCGCCCTCGGCGCCTTCGACCTGCTCGGGCGTGGGGCCCTTGGAGAGCATGGCGTCGAGATCGAGGATCTCGCGCAGCTGCATGTCGCCGCGGTTGAGCGCGTCCGACCAGTCAATGATGGCGTTGAAGGTGATCGGGCTCTCGCACAGCCCCCAGATCATCGTGTCGCGGCCCGCCTCGATCCGCTTGGCGATCGCGATCTCGCCCTCGCGGGAGAGGAGCTCGACCGCGCCCATCTCGCGCAGGTACATGCGGACGGGGTCGTCGGTGCGGTCGACGACTTCCTTCTTCTTCTCGACGATGAAGGTGCCGCCGTCGCTGCCGTCATTGTCGTCGAGGCCGGCATCGGTGTCAGCCTCGCCCGCCGGCTCGTCGTCGTCCGATTCCTCGGTCTCGACGACGTTGACGCCCATTTCGCTGAGCGCGGACATGACGTCCTCGATCTGGTCGGTGGACATCTCGCCGGTGACGCCGTTCAATTCGTCCACGGTGATGACGCCGCGCTTCTTGGCGCGCGCGATCAGCTTCTTGAGCGAGGCCTCGTTGAGGTCGATGAGGGGAGCATCCCCGTTGTCCGCCTTGTCGTTGGTCTCGGCCGTATTCGTCTTCGCCATTCGCACGCCTTGCTTAATACTGTCAGATGTCCGCGTCGCTTTCGATCAGCGTCGCGAGCTGCCTGTCCGCCTCATCCCGCGCCGCACGGAGCCTTTGCTGCTCCTCGAATGCGGCTTCGTCTCCCATCTCCTTCAGCCGGGCCGTCGCCGCGTCGAGCGCGGCATCGAGCCCGGGCCGTGCCGCCAACGTGTCGATGACCAGAACGAGATCGCGAAGGGCGCGTTCCGGGTCGGCATCTCGGCGGTTGAAGGAAAAGCCCAATCCTGTCTGCCGGCGCAGCCCCTCAACCAGAGACGCCGCACCTCTGTCGACCAATATGGTATAGAGTTGATCCTGATCAAGCGCGCCGTGCATCAGCGCGGCATCGAGCATGGCGTCGCGAAGCGAGGCGAGCGGCTTCTCGCGCAGCGGCAGCTCGGCGACGGCTTCGGCATGATCGGCGATGGCGGCGGGAAAGCGGAGCAGGCCCTGCAGCACCGCCTGCACCGTGTGGCCGCCAAGACCGGCCGAGCCGACCGCCCGCGCCTGGGCGGAGGTGGGGCGCTGCTGTGCGAAACGCGAGCCCTGTGGGCCGCTTTTCTTCCACTCGCGCGGCTTCCATTCGCGTTGCGGCGGGCGCGTGAGCTCGGAAAAGCGGTCAAGGAGATCGTGGCGATATTGCTCGCGCACGTCCGGGTCGGCGATGGTGGCGAGGTGGTCGAGCAGACGGCGGCGGAGGCCGGCCTTGTCTTCGGGCGTCGCGAGCGGCTCGGCATTGCGCTCGTGATGCCAGAGGCGGTCCACCAGCGGCTCGGGTGCGGCGAGCAAGGCGTCCATGGCCTCGCGGCCGCCCGAGCGGACAAGATCGTCGGGATCTTGGCCGGCGGGGAGGGTGATGAAGCTCAAGGACCGGCCTGGCCCGATCTGCGGCAGGGCGCGGAGCGCTCCGCGCACGGCAGCCTTTTGCCCGGCCGCATCGCCGTCGAAGCAGAGCGTGGGCGTGGGGGCGAGACGCCAGAGCAGGCCGAGCTGGGTTTCGGTGAGCGCGGTGCCGAGCGGGGCGACGGCTTCCGCGATGCCGGCCTGGTCGAGGGCGATCACGTCCATCTGGCCTTCGACCACCAAGATCCGCCCCGTGTCGCGGCTTGCCGCCGCGGCGCGATCGATGTTGAACAGGGTGCGGCCCTTGTCGAACAAGGGCGTTTCCGGGGAATTCAGATATTTGGGCTCGCCGGCGCCCAAGATGCGGGCGCTGAAGGCGATCACGCGGCCGCGCCGGTCGCGGATCGGAAAGGTGAGGCGGCCGCGGAAGCGGTCATAAGGCTCGCGCTCCCCTTCGGGCTGGATGAGGAGGCCGGCCTCGACCAGCTTGTCGTTGCCGAACTGCTTCAATGCGGCCTTGAGCTTGCCGCGGCTGTCCGGCGCGAAGCCGAAGCCGAAGCGCTTGCGCGTCGCGTCCTTGATCCCGCGCCGCTCCAGATAGGCCCGCGCGTCCGCGCCTTCGATGCCGCCGAGCTGCTCCTCGAACCAGGCCTGCGCCGCCGCCATGACGTCGTAAAGGGAGTTGGCCCGCTCCGCCTTCGCCTGGGCGCGGGGGTCCGGGGCCGGCACTTCCATGCCGGCGGCCTCGGCGAGCTCTTTGACCGCGTCCATGAAGGGGAGGCCGCGCGCGTCGGTGAGGAAGCGGATCGCGTCGCCATGCGCCTGGCAGCCGAAGCAATGGTAAAAGCCCTTGTCGTCATTGACGTAAAAGGAGGGCGTCTTCTCGTTGTGGAACGGGCAGCAGGCTTTGTACTCGCGGCCTGCCTTGGTGAGCTTCACGCTGCGGCCAATGACGGCGGAGAGCGAGGTGCGGGCGCGGATTTCGTCCAGGAATTGGGGGGAGAGGGTCATCTAGCTCCCCTCCCGCTGGCGGGAGGGGTTGGGGGTGGGCAGGCGGTCAGCGCTTCACCGATCCTCGTCAGCACGCCATCCGGATTGCCGAGCACGTCATGGTTCCAGAAACGCAGCACCCGAAAACCTTCGCTTTCAATCAGCTGGGTTCGCGACGCATCCTGCCGAACCTGGAGGGCATGCTGGCCTCCGTCGAGTTCGATGACAAGCTTCGCCTCCCGGCACACGAAGTCGCAAAAGAATGGGCCGACGGGGAGTTGCCGGCTGAACTTCCACCCAGCGAGTTGCCTCCTGCTCAAGTGCCTCCAGAGGAGTTTCTCGGCGTCGGTCGCGTGGTTGCGAAGTTCTCGTGCCCTCCTCGTATTCCGCGATTTGAATTCGGGCATTCCCACTCCCAACCCCTCCCGCGAGCGGGAGGGGAATTCAGCTGAGCCGCGCTTTTACCAGCCCACTCGCCTTGCTCATGTCGAGCTGTCCGGCGTGGCGGTCCTTGAGGGCGGCCATGACGCGGCCCATGTCCTTGGGCGAGGTCGCGCCGGTTTCCGTGACGATCGCGTCGATCGCGGCCTTGGTTTCGTCCTCGCTCATCTGCTGGGGGAGGAAGCCCTCGATCACGGCGACCTCCGCCTGCTCGGCGGCGGCGAGTTCGGCGCGGCCGCCGGCTTCGTACATCGTGATCGATTCCCGCCGCTGCTTGATCATCTTCTGCAGCACCTCCGTCACCAGCACATCGTCCTCGGGCGGGTTGGCGTTGCCGCGCAGCTCGATGTCGCGGTTCTTGATCGCGGACTGGATAAGGCGGATGGCGGCCGTGCCTGCCTTGTCGCCGCCCTTCATGGCGGCGACGAGCGCCGTCTTGATCTGATCGCGAATCATGGTCTCTTTCGGGTTCGAAACGGAAAGCGGGAAGATAGCCCGCGTGTTCGCGGTTTAACAGATTGACGATGGCCGCGCGGCTCTCTAGCTCCCGAGCCTTAGCGACATCGCCGTTTTCCCGAAAGGAGTGCCCGCCACCATGGCTCACGCCAGACATACGCCTGCGCCAGACGGAGCGACGGGCGTATTGGTTCTGGCGGACGGCACGGTCGTGTGGGGCAAAGGCTTCGGCGCGGAAGGCGAAGCGGTGGGCGAGGTCGTCTTCAACACCGCGATGACCGGATATCAGGAGGTGATGACCGATCCCTCCTATGCGGCGCAGATCATCACCTTCACCTTTCCCCACATCGGCAATGTCGGCGCCAATTATGAGGATCTGGAGGCGGACAATCCGTTCGCTCTGGGCTGCATCGTCCGGCAGGAGGTGAGCGAGGCGAGCAACTACCGGGCGGTGCAGAGCTTCGATGCGTGGATGAAGTCGAACGGGCGGATCGGGATTTCCGGTGTCGACACGCGGGCGCTGACGCGGCGGATCCGCCAGCGGGGGGCGCCGAACGGCGTGATCGCGCATGATGCGGCGGGGCGGTTCGATCTGGACGTGCTGCTTGCGAAGGCGCGGGAGTGGCCGGGGCTTGAGGGGATGGACCTCGCCAAGGAAGTGTCGTGCCGGCAGATGTTCCGCTGGTCCGGGGGGCGTTGGCAGCATGGGACGGGCTATGAGGAAGCTCCCCTCCCGCAGGCGGGAGGGGCTGGGGGAGGGCCGGTCGAGGCCGGTGCCGACGACAACCAGCCCACCCCCGCCCCCTCCCGCGAGCGGGAGGGGAGGAGGCCACACGTCGTCGCGATCGATTATGGGTCCAAGCGCAACATCTTCCGCAACCTTGCGGATGCCGGCGCGGACGTCACCGTGCTTCCCGCCACGTCCACCTTCGAAGAGGTGATGGCGCACAAGCCGGACGGCATCTTCCTGTCGAATGGCCCCGGCGATCCGGCGGCGACGGGTGTCTATGCGGTGCCGGTGATCCGCGAGCTGCTCGATACGCAGCTGCCGCTGTTCGGCATCTGCCTCGGCCACCAGCTGCTCGGCCTCGCGGTGGGCGCGAAGACAGTGAAGATGCACCAGGGCCACCGCGGCGCCAATCATCCGGTCAAGCGCCTGGAGGACGGCCGCGTCGAGATCACCAGCATGAACCACGGCTTCGCGGTCGACCGCGCCACGCTCCCGCCGAACGTGCGCGAGAGCCACGTCAGCTTGTTCGACGGCTCCAATTGCGGGATGGAGCTGACGGACCGGCCGGCCTTCAGCGTGCAATATCATCCGGAAGCGAGCCCGGGGCCGCAGGACAGCACATATCTGTTCGAAAAATTCGTCAGCTCTATCGGGGGAAGAAGCTCATGATCATCTTATTAGCCTCGACCGCACTTGCTGCCGAAGCGCAGCTACAATCCGTCGCCGACTGGGAGGTTGCCTGCCAGAGTGATGCCCCATCCAATGATGGACTGCACGACCGCTGCTACTTGCGTCGATCCGTGAGCGGCGTTGAGGTGAATGTCACGCGCACCGCCGCGGGTGCGCAATTCACCGCCAAGATCCGCGGCTGCAAGATCAAGGCTGCGATCGCACCTGAGATGGTGACGCAGGAACAGCTAACAGGGCCAGACGCGAACGAGGCGTTCACCGGCGGCGTCTTGAGGGCGATTGTCGCCAACAACCGGCAGTGCCCCAAACGTGGCATGTTGCTGTCGGTCGGCGGGCCTGAGGTCCCCAGCCTGCTAGCTGCCACGTCAAAGCTCAGGCCGCCCGCTCCATAATGCCCCGCCGCACCGACATCTCCTCCATCCTCATCATCGGCGCCGGCCCGATCGTCATCGGGCAGGCGGCGGAGTTCGATTATTCGGGAACGCAGGCGGCCAAGACGTTGAAGGCGGAAGGCTATCGGATCGTGCTAGTCAATTCGAACCCCGCGACGATCATGACCGATCCGGAGCTCGCCGACGCCACCTATATCGAGCCGATCACGCCCGAATATGTCGCCAAGATCATCGAGAAGGAGCGGCCGGACGCGCTGCTGCCGACGATGGGCGGGCAGACGGCGCTCAACACGGCGCTGGCGCTGTTCAAGGACGGGACGCTGGAGAAGTTCGGCGTCCAGATGATCGGCGCGGACGCGAAGGCGATCGAGAAGGCGGAGGACCGGCTCAAGTTCCGCGACGCCATGTCGAAGATCGGGCTGGAGAGCCCGCGCTCGCAGATCGCGCACAGTCTCGAAGACGCGATGCAGGCGCTTGAAACTACAGGGCTTCCGGCGATCATCCGGCCCTCCTTCACGCTCGGCGGGACGGGCGGGGGCATCGCCTATAATCGCGAGGAGTTCGTCGAGATCGTGACCGGCGGGCTCGATGCGTCACCGACCACCGAGGTGCTGATCGAGGAATCGGTGCTCGGCTGGAAGGAATATGAAATGGAGGTGGTGCGCGACCGCGCCGACAACGCCATCATCATCTGCGCGATCGAGAATGTAGATCCGATGGGCATCCATACGGGCGACAGCATCACCGTCGCGCCGGCGCTGACGCTGACCGACAAGGAATATCAGATCATGCGCAATTCGAGCATCGCTTGCCTGCGCGAAATCGGAGTGGAAACAGGCGGTTCCAACGTTCAGTTCGCAGTCAATCCGAAGGACGGGCGGCTGGTCGTCATCGAGATGAACCCGCGCGTGTCGCGTTCCTCGGCGCTGGCGTCCAAGGCGACGGGGTTTCCGATCGCGAAGGTCGCGGCCAAGCTGGCGGTCGGCTACACGCTCGACGAGATCCAGAACGACATCACCGGCGCGACGCCCGCCAGCTTCGAGCCGTCGATCGACTATGTCGTCACCAAGATCCCGCGCTTCACCTTTGAGAAGTTCAAGGGCTCCGAAGCCCTGCTCTCGACCGCGATGAAGTCGGTGGGGGAGGTGATGGCGATCGGCCGCAGCTTCCACGAGAGCCTGCAAAAGGCGCTCAGGGGCCTGGAGACGGGGCTGATCGGGCTCGATGGCGTCAAGGCGCTCTATGGTGCCCCGCGCGCCGAGATCGAGGCTGCGCTCGCCCGCCCCTCGCCGGACCGGTTGCTCGTCGCCGCGCAGGCGCTGCGCGAGGGCTTCACCGTCGCCGAAGTGCACGCGATCGCGAAATACGATCCCTGGTTCCTGGAGCGGATCAAGGAAATTGTCGATGTCGAGGCGGAGATCGCCCGCGACGGCCTTCCGGGCGATGCGCAGGGAATGCGGCGGCTGAAGGCGATGGGCTTTTCCGACCGGCGGCTCGCCGAGCTTGCCTTGCTCTCCGCGAATTTGCGGGGCGGGGCGCACAAAGTGCGCGCGCGCAGTCGCGGACTGCTCCACGATGCGGTGAAGGCCATGATCGGCGCCACGACCGAGGACGAAGTGCGCGAGCTCAGGCAGCGGCTGGGCGTGCGTCCGGTATTTAAGCGGATCGACACGATCGCGGCCGAGTTCGAGGCGAAGACGCCCTACATGTACTCGACCTACGAGGCGCCGAGCTTCGGCGAGCCGGAGGATGAGAGCGCGCCTTCCGACCGCCGCAAGATTGTGATCCTGGGCGGCGGCCCGAACCGGATCGGGCAGGGGATCGAGTTCGATTATTGCTGCTGCCATGCCTGCTATGCGCTCGAGGAAGCAGGCTTTGAGACGATCATGATCAACTGCAATCCGGAGACGGTGTCGACGGATTACGACACGTCCGACCGACTCTATTTCGAACCGCTGACGATCGAGGACGTGCTTGAGATCCTCCATGTCGAGCAGTCGCGCGGCGAACTGGTGGGAGTGATCGTCCAGTTTGGCGGGCAGACGCCGCTCAAGCTCGCCGCCGCGCTCGCCAAGGCGGGCATCACGATCCTGGGCACGCAGCCGGACGCGATCGATCTGGCCGAGGACCGCGAGCGGTTCGCGGATCTGGTCGATCGTCTCGGTCTTCGCCAGCCGGCCAACGGCATCGCCCGCAGCCGCGAGGAGGCTTTGCTGGTCGCGGAGCGGATCGGCTATCCGGTGCTGACGCGCCCAAGCTACGTGCTGGGCGGGCGGGCGATGGAGATCGTCGACGGTCCGGCGCAGCTCGAAGACTATATCGTCACCGCGGTGCAGGTGTCCGGCGACAGCCCGGTGCTGATCGACCAGTATCTGCGCGACGCGATCGAGGTGGACGTCGATGCCATTTCGGACGGCAAGGATGTCGTGATCGCCGGCGTGATGCAGCATATCGAGGAAGCGGGCGTGCATTCTGGCGACAGCGCCTGCTCTCTGCCGCCGTACAGCCTGCCCGCCGACATCGTCGCGGAGATCGAGCGGCAGGCGAGGGCGCTCGCGCTCGCGCTCGGCGTCGTCGGGCTGATGAACGTGCAGTTCGCCGTGAAGGACGGGCTCGTCTATCTGATCGAGGTCAATCCGCGCGCCAGCCGCACGGTGCCCTTCGTGGCCAAGGCGATCGGAACGCCCATCGCCAAGATCGCGGCGCGGGTGATGGCAGGCGAGCCGCTGATGCGCTTCCTGCCGATCCACCGCGACATTCCGCACATTGCGGTGAAGGAAGCCGTGTTCCCGTTCGCGCGCTTCCCGGGTGTCGATCCGGTCTTATCGCCGGAGATGAAGTCGACCGGAGAAGTGATGGGCATCTCTAGCGATTTTCCCACGGCCTATCTCAAAGCGGAGCTCGGCAGCGGGGTGCCGTTGCCGAGCAGCGGGACTTTGTTCGTGTCGGTGAAGGACAGCGACAAGGCGCTCATCGCGCCGCCGATCCGGGCGATCCGGGAGTTCGGTTTCCGCGTCATCGCCACCGGCGGCACGGCGGACTATCTTCAAGCCGAGGGCATCGAGGTCGAGCGCGTCAACAAGGTCGCGCAGGGGCGGCCGCATATCGTCGACAAGATCAAGGACGGCGAGGTCGACCTCATCTTCAACACCACCGAAGGCTGGCAGAGCCACAAGGACAGCGCCTCGATCCGCGCCTCGGCGTTGATGGCGAAGGTGCCGTATTTCACCACGGCGGCGTCAAGCGCGGCGGTGGTACGTGCCATCGGGGCACAGCGCGACCACAGCCTTGAAGTTCGCTCGCTCCAGGACTATTATTCCGCCTCCAGAGCGTGATCCTGCACAATTTGGCGACGCACCAGCGGCTTTGAAGAAAAGCCGCTTAATCAAGGTTTGACGAAAGGCTGTTTGCGATGGCGACAGTAGACAAGATGCCGATGCTGGCCGAGGGCTATGAAAGGCTCCAGCGCGAAGTCCGGCACCTGAAAATGGTCGAGCGTCCGTCGATCATCGACGCGATCGAGGAAGCGCGCGCCCATGGCGACCTTTCCGAGAATGCCGAATATCACGCTGCCAAGGAACGCCAGGGCCAGGTCGAGGCGCAGATCGCCGAGATGGACGACCGCCTCAGCCGCGCAATGGTGATCGATCCCGCCACGCTGAGCGGCGACAAAGTGATTTTCGGCGCAACCGTGCACCTGCTCGACGAGAATGACAAGCCGATCAAATATCAGGTCGTCGGCCAGACGGAGGCGGACGCGAAGGTCGGCCGCATCAGCTATTCCTCGCCGCTCGGGCGCGCGCTGATCGGCCGCACCGTCGGCGACGAGGTCGAGGTTTCGGCCCCGTCGGGCGACAAATATTATTCGATCGAGAAGGTCGAATTCATCTGATCGGGCCGCGGCGCGGCTTCACAAGCGGCTGAGCGGCGTGCGGCCTCCAGAAAATTGGCGAAGCGCGCGGGCGACGGTCGCGATCGCGGGAGCGACGGCGCTGGCCTGGCTGCTCGCTGTCGGGGCGGGCGCCGAAAATTACGCGGCGCTCTGGGCGGGATTCATCCCGCTTCGGCTGTCCGCGCTCACCGTGGGAACTGCGCTTGCGCCGGTCGCGCTGACGCCGCTCACGGCAACGCTTGTCCATTCCGGCTTTCCGCACCTCATCCTCAACCTGCTAATCTTCCTCTTCTGCGGCCGCGCGGTGGAGGGGATCCTCGGCATGCGCGGGCTGATCATCCTCTATGCGGTAGGGGCCTATGCGGCGGCGGCGGCGCATTATCTCGCGAACCCGATGGAAACGGTGCCGATGGTAGGAGCCAGCGGAGCGATCTCGGCGGTCGTGGGCGCCTATGCGATGCTGTTCGGGCGTAACCGGGTGAAGGTCGCGAACCCGACGGCGGCATTATGGCTGAACGCGCTCTGGCTCGCCGCGGCCTGGGTCGCCCTCCAGCTGATGGTCGGCATCACCTTCACGACCGCGGGCGCGCGGATCGCGGTTGGCGCACATATCGGCGGGTTCCTGGCCGGGCTAGTCCTCGCGAAGCCGCTGCTGCTGCTCCGTTACCGGGGCGCCTGATCAAGCGGGCAACCGCTGTTGACCCGCTACGCGTGTTCACTTCCCAAGGTCGCCGTGCCTCATATTCGACCTGACCCTCTGTTGCAGCCCCACACCTTCATGGGTGGCTTGTAGAGGGCGCTCGCCGATATTGAGCAGGCTGCCCCGTCCTGGCAGTCGATGCGCGTGGCGGCGAGCAGCCCCGCATCACTCTCCCAAGAATATAGCCAGCGCGGCTTCTCCTTGAGCTTCTCTGGAGTGATGTCCCAATCCCAGTCGCAAGACCTTCGGAAGGCTCGTGTGATCCCCTTGCGAGCTTCCTCCGCGCTGGCGGCCTCGTTGATGGCTTCTTCCATGGCGGCGCTGGGCACGAAGCGAGGCGTGAAATAGCCGAGCAGCAGCAGCGACACGAGAACAGGCGCGCCGAGATAGCCGGTCCGGAACTGCCACTTGGACATAGTCCGGCTCTAGGAGGCAGAAGTTAGCAAGGTGTTTGCGGCACCCGCTCGCAAACCGGGCCGGCCCGCGCGACCGCCATCGGAAGCCGTGTTGGCGGGGTTCTAAAGTCGAGCGGGGAAGAGGAAGCGGCACCCGACCGCTTTCCTGCCAAGTTCGGTCAGCGAATCCCGTTCGGACGCAACCCAACCCAATCTCGATCTAGTTGCCGGCGCCCAGCTCCGGCTCCAGCAGGCGGTGGAGGTGGACGACGACATATTTCATCTCGGCATCGTCGACCGTGCGCTGGGCGTTGGAGCGCCAGGCGTCGAGGGCGCTCGCATAATCGGGGAAGACGCCGACGACGTGGATTGAGGAGAGATCCTGGAAGTCGAGGCCCTGCGGGTCGTTGACGCGGCCACCGAAGACCAAATGCAGCTTGCTCATGCGAGAAAACCTAAAAGGACGAGGCTGCACACGCGCCTAGCAGAGTAATCTTTCGAGGCAAGGCTTTGAGGTCGGCCGCTCGATGCGCGCCCGCAAGGGGACGCCCCGGCGCCGTGCAGGCGCCGGGGCGTTCGATTCACATTCCGCCGGTTGTGCCCGTGCCGGCATTGCCGCCGCCGCTGCCGCCGCCGGTGGTGGCGCTGGAGACGGCTTCGACGACCGCGCTTCCAACCTTCTGCAGGGCGCTGTTCTTGAGCTCGTCGACCTGGCTGCGGCCAGCTTCGACCGCCGAGTTGGCGGCTTCCTTGGCAGCGTCGGTCACGCGGTGGCCGACATCGCCGAGCAGTTCCTGCTCGCGGCGAGTGCGGGGGAGGACGGCAGCCAAGACCGCGCCAAGGGCGAGCCCGCCCGCAATCGCAATGACGGGGTTGGTCTCGATCGTCTCACGGCTCGAGCTTAACGCGCTGCTGGCCCGCTCGCGAGCGCTGCCATAAGCGGCGGAGGTGCGCTCCTTGGTCGAGCTGTAGGCGCTGCCGGCCTTGTCCCTGGCGGATCCTGCGGCGCCGCGTGCGCGACCGCCTGCGCCGGAACTGCTGCCAGTGCTGCCCGTGCCCGTCTTGGACTCGCCGTCGGTGGTGGTGATCGTCATGCGCTTACTCCCTCTCTTGTGATCGACCTGTCGACCGTCGGAGCGGTCAGGTCGAAATTGCCGTCATGATGTTCGAGATCGGCCTTGATGATGCCCTTGTCCTCGGGTCCTGCAAAAAGGCCCTTGGCCGCGCGCCAGAGCGGCGCCCGGAGAAGAAAGACGAGAACGGCGGCGGCCACTCCGGAAGCGGCGACAGGCCGGTCCTTCACTGCTTTCACCGCACCGTCGGCCACTTCGTTGACGCTGTGCATGGCACCATCGGCCGCTTCGCTGCTCTTGTCGCGCACGCCGGACCAGGCCTGCGTGGCGATGTTCGCCGGCTTCAGCCGATACTGGAGCGCACCAACCGTCGAGTTGAAGCGCCGTTTGGCGATCTCGACCTCGTATTGGGCCCGCTCGAGCTCGACGTTCGGGTTCTTCTGCTTGGGTTTCTTGCTCATGCGCGCCGCTCCCCGGCCTGAAGGGCCGCTTTCTCTTCGGGATCACCGCCCAGCGCGGCCATCTTGGAAGCGCCGTATCGGACGAGGAAGAAAGCGATGAGGCCCGTAACCGCGAGCACGACGAGGCCGCCGAGCACCGGTCCCATGATGTCCGCAAGTCCCATCACCACTCCGACAAGGAAGGCGATGAGGCCCGCATAAGCGAGGAAACCGGCCGCCACGAGAGCGATGATGCCGTTCTTCGCCTTGCCCGCCCGCGTGACGGCAATCTGCTTGTAGAGATTGACCTCGGCAGTGACGAGCGTGCGACCATCGTCGACGAGCTGATGAAACAGATCGCCGATCGACTCCTCCGCCGGGTTGCCGGCCCGGGGGGTTTGGACCCGGGCGTCCATGATCAGACGCCCGCGCCGGTGGTGGTTCTGCCGGTCGTCGTGCCGGTGCCGGTCGTGCTCCGCGAACCCGTCGACGCACGGTCGGTCAGCTGGCGGTCCGGCGTGAAATCGACGTCGTTGTCGTCCGACGGAATGCCCGCCTTGACCACCCGCGTCAGCGCGAAGCCGATCAATGCGGCCGCGCCGATCGCGAGGCCCGGGCTCTTGCGGATCACGTCACGCGAATCGTTGAGGAGATCGTCCACGCTCTTGGCGCGGAGGCCCTCGGCGAGCGAGGAGACCGCGTCCGCGGCGCGATGGGCATATTGGCCATATTCGGCGCCGAGCCGCTCGTCGACCGAACGGGCTGCGTCCTGGACGACCTGGTTGAAGTTATCGAGCACGGAATCGGCGCGCTCCTTGCCCTGGTCCGCATATTGACGGACCTTGTCGGTTGCCTGGCTCTTGAGGCCCTGGACCTGTTCTCTCACCTGGCCGGCGATTTTGCCGGTCGCGCCGGAGGAGCCGCCAGAGGAAGAGCCGCCGCCGGACGAGCCTTTGCTGCCGCCGCCGTAGCCGCCCGAAGCGGTTCCGCCGGTGTCGTCACCCATGCTGACGGTCACACCGGCACCGCCGATGAAGCCGCTGCTCGATCCGCCGCCGGTGCCCGAGGTTCCGCCGGTCGCGCTGGATCCGGTGCTCGCGCCGGTGCCGGCGCCCGTCTCCATCGCACCGTTGATGATGTGGTCGGTGCCTTCGGGAAGTTGTGAATCGCGCGGGGGCATAGTTGATCCTCCATCTCACTGGGATAAAATCTGGCTTTGGCCGACAAACACCTGTCCGCCGCGTTCCGTTCCGTATCCGGAAAGGAAAGTTGCTTCGCGCAGGCCCTGCCGATAGACCCCGCTGCCGCAGCGCAGCATCCTCCAGAAAGGCCTGAAATGACCGCGATCATCGACGTCCACGCCCGCCAGATCCTCGACAGCCGCGGCAATCCGACGGTGGAGGTTGAGGTGACGCTGGAGGATGGCAGCTTCGGCCGCGCGGCGGTGCCTTCGGGCGCATCGACGGGAGCTCACGAAGCGGTCGAGAAGCGCGACGGCGACAAGGCGCGTTACCTCGGCAAGGGCGTCACGCAGGCGGTGGAAGCGGTCATCGGCGAAATCGCGGAAGCGGTGGTCGGTCTCGATGCGGAAGAGCAGGCCGAGATCGACACCCTGCTGATCAATCTCGACGGGTTCGAGAACAAGTCCAGGCTCGGCGCCAATGCGATCCTGGGCGTCAGTCTCGCGACCGCCAAGGCTGCGGCGGATGCGCGCGGCCTGCCGCTCTACCGCTATGTCGGCGGAGTCGCGGCGCAGCTGCTTCCGGTTCCCATGATGAACATCATCAATGGCGGCGAACATGCGGACAATCCTATCGACTTCCAGGAATTCATGGTGATGCCGGTCGGCGCGGAAAGCCTCGCGGAGGCAGTTCGTTGCGGATCCGAAATCTTTCATACGCTGAAGAAGGGGCTTTCGGAAGCGGGTCTCTCGACAGCGGTGGGCGACGAGGGCGGCTTCGCGCCGGCGCTCGCCTCGACGCGCGACGCGCTGGATTTCATCATGAAGTCGGTGGAGCAAGCGGGCTACAGGCCCGGAGACGATGTCGTGCTGGCGCTCGACTGCGCGGCCACCGAATATTTCCGCGATGGCGCCTATCGCATGGAAGGCGAGGGCCGCAGCTTCTCGCCGGCCGAGATGGTCGATTTTCTCGCCGAACTTGCCCGCGACTATCCGATCGCGTCGATCGAGGACGGCATGGCCGAGGACGATTGGGAGGGCTGGGCCCTCCTCACCCACCGTATCGGCGCTCAGGTGCAGCTTGTCGGTGACGACCTGTTCGTCACCAATCCGAAGCGCCTTGCCCAGGGGATCGAGCGCGGCATCGGCAATTCGATCCTGGTCAAGGTCAACCAGATCGGAACGCTTTCCGAAACACTGGAAGCCGTCTCGATGGCGCAGCGTGCGTCATACACCGCCGTCATGTCGCACCGTTCAGGCGAGACCGAGGACACCACCATCGCTGACCTCGCGGTTGCCACCAATTGCGGGCAGATCAAGACGGGCTCGCTCGCCCGATCCGACCGGCTCGCGAAATACAATCAGCTCATCCGCATCGAGGAGGAACTCGGCTCGGCTGCGAAATATGCCGGAAGGTCGGTCTTCGCGACGAAAAGGGGTTGAATCCCAACCCTTTTGGTGATTCTGTTAACCTCGTCGAGCGGGGGTGAATCATGGCGGGCGCGAAGAGTTCTTTTCTTGTGATCAAGCAGGCGGCGCTGCCCGCGCTTGCCGTGTTGATCATCGCGAACTTCGTCGGCTATGCGGTCGTAGGCTCCAACGGCGTGTTGAGCCTGGGCGACTATCGCCGTGCCAAGGTCGAGCGCACCGTGCAGCTCGCGCAGCTCACCGAGGAAAAGGAGCGGCTCGCCCATCGCGCCGAGCTGCTCGACCCGAGCAAGGCCGACCCCGATCTGGCCGACGAGATGATCCGCGGCGAGCTCGGCCTCGTGCGCCCCGACGAAGTGATCATTCAGATCCAGCAATAAAGGCTGTCTGAAAAGGGGAGGGGACCTGCCGCAGGCTTGTGGTGGGTCTCAGCGCCCTGAGCGACGCCCCCTTCGTAGCACTTCGTGCGTGTTGCGCCGCCCTTTGTTTCTCGTCATAGAGCCGGCAACCCGAACAGACCGCCAGGAAGGGCCTTCCCTTGGCCAAAGCAGCCGCTCCCAAAGCTTCAGCACCGCCCGCCATTCCCAATCGCGAGCGCCCGCCCGAACCCCAGCGGCACCAGGCCGACAAGGCCGAACTGCTCGAATATTATCGTCAGATGCTGCTCATCCGCCGCTTCGAGGAGCGTGCGGGCCAGCTTTACGGCCTCGGCCTGATCGGCGGCTTCTGCCACCTCTATATCGGGCAGGAAGCCGTCGCTGTGGGGCTGCAGTCGGCGCTGGAGATCGGCAAGGACAGCGTCATCACCGGCTATCGCGATCATGGTCACATGCTCGCTTACGGCATCGATCCTAAGGTGATCATGGCCGAGCTGACCGGACGCCAGGCCGGCATCTCCAAGGGCAAGGGCGGATCGATGCACATGTTCTCCGTGGAGCATCGCTTCTACGGCGGCCACGGCATCGTCGGCGCGCAGGTGAGCCTGGGCACAGGCCTCGCGTTCAAGCACAAATATGCCGGCGATGGCGGCGTCTGCCTTGCCTATTTCGGTGATGGCGCGGCCAACCAGGGCCAGGTCTATGAGAGCTTCAACATGGCGGAGCTCTGGAAGCTGCCGATCATCTTCGTGATCGAGAACAACCAATATGCCATGGGCACGAGCGTGAACCGCGCTTCGGCCGAGGACCAGCTTTACAAGCGCGGCGACAGCTTCCGCATTCCCGGCATCCAGGTCGACGGAATGGACGTGCTCGCGGTGCGCGGCGCGGCCAACACCGCGATCGAGTGGGTCCGGTCGGGCAAGGGCCCGGTGCTGCTCGAGCTCAAGACCTACCGCTATCGCGGCCATTCCATGTCCGACCCGGCCAAATACCGTTCGCGCGACGAGGTTCAGGCGGTGCGCGACAAGTCCGATCCGATCGAGCATGCCAAGCGCGACCTCGAAGCGCTCGGCGTACGGGAAGACGAGCTGAAGGCAATCGACAAGCAGATCCGCCAGATCGTCACCGAAGCCGCGGATTTCGCCGAGCAGATGCCCGAGCCCGATCCTTCCGAACTCCACACAGACGTGCTGGTCGAGACCTACTGATGCCGATCGAATTGAAGATGCCCGCTTTGTCCCCCACCATGGAGGAGGGCACGCTCGCCAAGTGGCTGGTAAAGGAAGGCGACAGCGTCACCTCCGGCACGATCCTGGCGGAGATCGAGACCGACAAGGCGACGATGGAGTTCGAGGCGATCGACGAGGGCACGATCGCCAAGATCCTCATCGCCGAAGGCACGGACGAGGTGAAGGTCGGGACCGTCATCGCGATCCTCGCCGGCGAGGGCGAGGATGCCGACGGCGTGGCCGGGGGCGCGCGCGAAGTGGCGGCGCCGGAGGATAATGGCCATGCCATCGCGGCAGCGCCCGCAGAGGAGGCGCAGGCGCAGCAGGCGACGGTGCAAGCCCATGCGAAGGCAGGTCAGGAGCCGGCGAGCCTAAAGGTCGAGCCGGACGTGCCCGCGGGCACCGAGATGATCCGCACCACCGTGCGCGAGGCGCTTCGCGACGCGATGGCCGAGGAGATGCGGTCCGACGAGCGTGTCTTCGTGATGGGCGAGGAAGTCGCGGAGTATCAGGGCGCGTACAAGGTGACGCAGGGGCTGCTTGAGGAGTTCGGCGCGCGTCGCGTGATCGACACTCCCATCACCGAATATGGCTTTGCCGGCGTCGGCGCGGGCGCCGCGATGGGCGGTTTGAAGCCGATCATCGAGTTCATGACCTTCAATTTTGCGCTGCAGGCGATCGACCACATCATCAACTCGGCCGCCAAGACCAATTATATGTCCGGCGGGCAGATGCGCTGTCCGATGGTGTTCCGCGGGCCCAACGGCGCCGCCAGCCGCGTCGCCGCGCAGCACAGCCAGAATTTCGGTTCATGGTATGCGAGCGTGCCGGGACTGATCGTGATTGCCCCTTATTCTGCGGCGGACGCGAAGGGGCTGTTGAAGGCGGCGATCCGGTCCGAGGACCCGGTCGTGTTCCTCGAGAATGAGCTGCTCTACGGCCAGACCTTCGACGTGCCGAAGCTCGACGATTACGTGCTCCCGATCGGCAAGGCCAAGGTCGTGCGCGAAGGCAAGGACGTGACGCTGGTCAGCTATTCGATCGGCGTCGGCGTGGCGCTCGATGCGGCGACCCAGCTTGCCGAGCAGGGGATCGAGGCCGAGGTGATCGACCTTCGCACGCTGCGCCCGCTCGACAAGCAGACGGTGCTCGCCAGTCTCGCCAAGACCAACCGCCTCGTCTGCGTCGAGGAAGGCTGGCCGGTCTGCTCGATCTCATCCGAGATCATGGCAACCTGCATGGAAGAAGGCTTTGACGATCTCGACGCGCCCGTGCTGCGCGTGACGAACGTCGACGTACCGCTGCCATATGCGGCCAATCTCGAGAAGATGGCGCTGATCAAGATTTCCGATGTGGTCGAGGCGGCGAAGAAGGTCACTTACCGCTGAGCCGCCCGGCGGCTGACGGCGTGACGCCGCTCGATCCCGATCGAACGCTCGCGCTGACCTATGTGCCGGCGGAGCGGCGGCCGGCGATTGGAGCGCTTTGGCGGCTCGACGCGGCGATGGGCGCGGTGCTTGCCGGGGGGCGAGAGCCGCTGATCAGCCAGATCAAGCTCGCCTGGTGGCGCGACAGCCTTGCCAAGCTCGACGAAGCGCCAGCGCCGGGCGAGCCGGTGTTGCAGGACGTCGCGAAGCACGTGCTGCCACGCGGCATCAAAGGATCGCAGCTCGCCCGGATGGAGGAGGGCTGGTCGATCCTGCTGAGCACGGAGCCGCTGACGACCACTGACCTCGACAATTATTCGGGCGGGCGCGGGGCGCTGCTGTTCCGGCATTCGGCGCAACTGCTCGGCATTCAGATGAACGCGCGCGTGAAGCGGGCGGGGGAAGGCTGGGCGCTCGCCGATCTCGCCCGCCACAGCAACGCGATCGACGCAGCCGCAGCGCTGGAGCTTGCCCGCGAACGGCTCTCGGACGTGGGCGGGCAGCGCTGGCCGGCGTCGCTCCGGCCGCTCGGCATGCTTGCCATGCTGGCCCGGCGGGATGCGCAGCGCGGCCTGGAGCAGGTCGAGGCGCAGGGCGCGCCCGCCCGGATGCTGCGCATGATTGGCCATCGCCTGACCGGCAGATAATCCGAAGCGGACACCGGCTTGGAGATTTCGCCGGCTTCGCCTAGCCTTATCTCGGAACGCGAGGGAGAGGGCGGCATGCTGCGGTTCTTCGGTGGAGCTTTGTCGGCCTTGCTGCTGGTGGCTGCAGGCTTCTTCTTCTGGAAAAGCCGTGCGGAAAGCGAGCAGCTGATTCCGCCGGCTCCCAAGGCGGCCGCGCTGGTGACGCCGCTCCAGCCGGCACGGGCATCGGAGCCGCCGCCCGCCGCCCCGGCCAAATCGCGGGAGGAGAAGCGCTTCGCCCGCGCCGACAAGGACGATGACGGGAAGATCACGAAAGCGGAGCTGCTCGAGCCGAGGCGCAAGGCCTTTGCCAAGCTCGACACCAACGGGAACGGCGTGCTCAGCTTCGAGGAATGGGCGGTGAAGACGGCCGAGAAATTCTCGGGCGCCGATGCGAATACGGACGGAGCGCTGACGCCGGCGGAATATGAGGCGACCAAGCCGAAGGCGCGGGCCAAGCCGCGCTGCAGCTGCTGATCAGCGCTTGGCGAGCGCCCAGCGCAGGCCGCCGGCGACGTGGCGGAGGAAGTACGGATCGCTGTAGCTTTCCGAGGTGTGACCGAGAGCCGTGTAGAAGACGCGTCCGCCCTCTACCTCACGGGTCCAGGAGATGGGGTTCGGGTTAGCGTCCGGCTCCCCGATCGATGCCGGGTCGAGGGTGACGAGCAGCCGCGAGGTCGGATCGAAGTCGTCGTAATAATACCATTCGTCCGCCCGCTCATGCTGCACGGGAAGGCCGCGGGTCGACGGGTGTCGGGGATCGACCACCGTGAGCCGGCCGGTAGGCGTGCCGGACGGGTGGCGCTGGAATTTGCCGCCGATCAATCGACCGTACCAGGGCCAGAAATAATGGGAGTCGGCAGCGGCATGGATGCCGACGATCCCGCCGCCGGAGCGGACGAAACCCTGCAGCGCCTCTGCTCGGGGGCCGGTCAGCCATTCGGATTCGCGCTTCTTCGGATCCGTGGTGGTGCTAAGGAAGATGATCGCGGCATAGTCGCGCAGCCGCTCGGGCGCGAAAACTTCCGGGTCTTCGCTGAGGACGGCCCGCGCGCCTTCCGCCTCGACCAGCGCCTTCAGCGCCGCTTTGCCCGGTTCGATCGAATCGTGTCGGTAACCGGTCGTGTGGGAGAAGATCAGAACCTGCCTCGCTCCCTTGGGAGAGGAGCCCGCGTAGGACGCACATGCGCCGAGCAGGATCAGGGCGAGAAGCAGAGCCGCCCGACGCATGTCAGAGCGCCGCCTGCCATGCGCGCAAGTCTTCCCGAGCGCGGGACGTGTAGGCGGCCTTGCGATCGGCCTTTTTCTTGATCTGCTCGACGGGCGGGAACAGGCCGAAATTGACGTTCATGGGCTGGTAGATGTCCGCGTCCGCACCACCGGTGATGTGACCGAGCAGCGCGCCCAACGCCGTGGTTGGCGGGGGAGGGGCGATGTCGCTTCCGAGCGCTTCCGCCGCCGCGAAACGGCCGGCGAGGAGGCCGACGGCGGCCGATTCTACATAGCCTTCGCAGCCGGTGATCTGGCCGGCGAAGCGGATATGCGGCGCCTTCTTCAGCCTCAGCGTGCCGTCGAGAAGCTTGGGAGAGTTGATGAAGGTGTTGCGGTGGAGGCCGCCGAGGCGGGCGAACTCGGCATTCTCCAGCCCCGGAATGCTGCGGAACAGGCGCACCTGTTCGGCATGCTTCAGCTTGGTCTGGAAGCCGACCATGTTCCACAAGGTGCCGAGCGCATTGTCCTGGCGGAGCTGGACGACCGCATATGGCCAGCGCCCGGTGCGCGGATTGTCGAGGCCGACCGGCTTCATCGGGCCAAAGCGCAGGGTCTCGGGGCCGCGCTCCGCCATCACCTCGACCGGCATGCAGCCTTCGAAATAGGGCGTGTTCTGCTCCCACTCGCGGAAGCTCGTCTTCTCGCCCGCGAGCAGCCCTTCGACGAAGGCTTGATATTGCTCCTTCGTCATCGGGCAGTTGATATAGTCCTTGGTCTCGCCCTTATCCCAGCGCGAGGCCATCCAGCAGATGTCCATGTCGATGCTGTCGCGGTGCACGATCGGAGCGATCGCATCGAAGAAGGCGAGTGCGTCGGAGCCGGTGGCCGCGCCGATCGACTCCGCGAGCCTAACGGCCGTCAGGGGTCCGGTCGCGACGATGGTGGAGCCGGACGAGGGGAGGCCGTCGACCCGCTCGCGGACGATCTCGATGTTCGGGTGTGCGAGCAGGCGCTCGGTCACGGCGGCGGAGAAATTGTCCCGGTCCACGGCGAGCGCGGAGCCGGCGGGGACCTTGTGTGCGTCTGCGGCCGTCATGATCACCGAACCGAGCGCCCGCATCTCCGCGTGGAGGAGCCCGACCGCGTTGTTGTTCGCATCGTCGGAGCGGAAGCTGTTCGAGCAGACGAGTTCGGCGAGGCCGTCCGTGTGGTGGGCAGGGGTCATCTCCCCCGAGCCGCGCATTTCGGACAGGCGGATCTTGAGCCCAGCCTCGGCGAGTTGCCAAGCGGCTTCGGAGCCGGCCAGGCCGCCGCCGATGATGTGGATGTCGTAAGTCATGTATCCTCCCCGGAACGGGGACGGGGACCATGCGAAGCATGGTGGAGGGGGGCTTGAGACCCGATGTGCGCGTGGCGGGCCCCCTCCACCGCACTTCGTGCGGTCCCCCTCCCCGTCTCGGGGAGGATTGTCATTCTTCGTCCCCCGAGATCACGGCATCGCTCGCCGCAAGCGTCTGGTCCTCGACGTCGACCACCAGTTCGGCTTCCTCCTCGCTCTCCTCGATGCGGGCGGCGGAGACGACGTGCTCGTTTTCCGAGACGTGGAACAGGCGAACGCCTGCCGAGCCGCGGCCGATCACGCGCGTGTCTCCGACGGACATGCGAATGAGCTTCGCCTGGTCGGTCACCAGCATCAGCTGCTCGCCATTATGAGCCGGGAAGCTCGCAACCACAGGTCCGTTGCGCTCCAGATTGCCGATGTTGGTAATCCCCTGACCACCGCGCCCGATGCGCCGATACTCATAGGCGGAGGAACGCTTGCCGTATCCGTTGGCACAGACTGTGAGGATGAACTCCTCGGCCGCACGGAACTTCTCGAACCGCGCATCCGACATCTCCCGGGGTGGCGGAGGGGCTGCGTCCTCGCTCCGCTCGCGCCAGGGGGCGTGCCGAAGATACTCCTCGCGCTCCTCCGTACTGGCTTTGAATCCCTTGAGGATCGACAGGGAAATCACCTCATCGCCATCCTGGAGCCGCGCCCCACGGACGCCCGAGGCGGTGCGGCTCTGGAACTCGCGAACGTCGGTGGCAGCGAAGCGGATCGCCCGGCCGCATTTGGTGGCGAGGAACACGTCATCCTCTTCCGTAAGGAGCGACACACCGATCAGCCGGTCGGTGACATCCTCAACGTCGTCGCTCTCGCCGAAGCGCATGGCGATCTTGCCCGCCGTCGGAACGCGCGTGAACGCGTCCATGCTGTTGCGGCGAACGATGCCCTTGGCCGTCGCGAACATGATGTGGAGGTTCTTCCATTCCTCCTCATTCTCGGGGAGCGGGAGAACGGTCGAGATGGTCTCGCCCTCGGCCAACGGCAGCAGGTTCACCATCGGTCGGCCGCGCGCCTGCGGAGCGCCTTCGGGGAGGCGCCAGACCTTGAGGCGGTAGACCTTGCCGCGGGTGGAGAAGAACAGGACGGGCGTGTGGGTCGAAGTGACGAACAGCTTGGTGACAGCGTCCTCGTCCTTGGTGCCCATGCCGGCCCGGCCCTTGCCGCCGCGATTCTGGGTGCGGAAGGAGTCCAGGGGCGTGCGCTTGATGTAGCCCGAGTGGGTCACGGTCACGACCATGTCCTCGCGCTCGATCAGATCCTCGTCCTCGATGCCGTCCCAGGCGGGCGCGATCTCGGCCACGCGCGGAGTGGCGAAGGCGGCGGCGATCTCATCGAACTCGTCGCGCATCACTTGGTAGAGCTTCACGCGATTGCCGAGGATCTCGAGCAGTTCGGCGATGGAGGTGGCGAGCTCGCGCAATTCGCCGGCAATCTCGTCGCGACCCAGCGCGGTAAGGCGGTGGAGGCGGAGCTCCAGGATGGCGCGGACCTGCGTGTCGCTGAGCCGGTAGGTCGTGCCTTCGGCCTGATGCTCGATCGCTTCAACGAGCGCGATATAGGGTGCGATCTCAGCGATCGGCCATTCGCGGGCGATGAGGGCCGCGCGCGCTTCGGCCGGGGAGGCCGAGCCGCGGATGATCCGCACCACCTCGTCCAGGTTCGTGACGGCGATGACGAGGCCGAGCAAGATGTGCGCCCGCTCGCGCGCCTTGTTGAGCTCGAACTTGGCGCGGCGGGTGATGACCTCCTCGCGGAACTTGACGAAGGCCTCGATGATGTCGCGCAGGTTCAGCGTCTCGGGGCGGCCGCCGCGGATCGCGAGCATGTTTGCGGGGAAGCTCGCCTGCGCGGGCGTGTGGCGCCAGAGCTGGTTCAAGACAACGTCGGGCGTGGCGTCACGCTTCAACTCGATGACGACGCGGACGCCCTCGCGGTTGGATTCGTCGCGAATGTCGGAGACGCCCTCGATGCGCTTGTCCTTGGCGGCCTCCGCGATCTTCTCGACCAGGCCGTTCTTGCCGACCTGGTAGGGGATGGAGGTGAGGACGATCGAGCGGCGCCCCTCTCCTCGACCGGCGCCGCGGCCTTCCTCGACCTTGTGGCGGGCGCGCATGATGATCGAGCCGCGGCCCGTATGATAAGCGCTGCGGGCACCCGCCTGGCCAAGGATCAGGGGCGCGGTCGGGAAATCGGGTCCGGGGATGATCTGGATGAGCTCGTCGATCGTGATCCCGGGATTGTCCATATAGGCTTTGCAGGCGGCGATCACCTCGCCCAGATTGTGGGGCGGGATATTGGTCGCCATGCCGACCGCGATGCCGCCGGCGCCGTTGACCAGCAGGTTCGGGAAGCGCGCGGGCAGCACCTGCGGCTCTTCGCGGGAGCCGTCATAATTGGGCGTGAAGTTGACCGTGTCTTTGTCGATGTCCTCCAGGAGGGTCATCGCGACACGTGCGAGCCGAGCCTCCGTGTAGCGCATTGAGGCGGGCGGATCCGGGTCCATGGAGCCGAAATTGCCCTGGCCGTCGATCAGCGGCACGCGCATCGCCCAGTCCTGCGCCAGGCGGGCGAGGGCGTCGTAGATGGAAGCGTCGCCGTGCGGGTGGTAATTGCCCATCACGTCGCCGACGATCTTGGCGGACTTGCGGTAGGGACGGCCGGGGATGAAGCCGCCTTCCTGGCAGGCGTAGAGGATGCGGCGGTGCACGGGCTTCAGGCCGTCGCGCACGTCCGGCAGCGCCCGGCTGACGATCACCGACATCGCGTAATCGAGGTATGATGTCTTCATCTCGTCGACGATCGAGATTGGCGAGATGTCAGAGTTTTCGATGGTCGGCGGAGTGCTGGCCAATGTGTGTTCCTGAAACTGTTAGGCTGGTGATGCGCCGGAGCGCCTGGGGTCGTGACGGACCCTAAAGGATGGATCGAAGGAGCGCCAGTCCGCGCGCGTGTACACGTACGCGCGCGAGGCCGCCTTGTAGATAGTCACGATCTTGTGAAGCGCCAGCTTTGCTCGTTGCTATGCTCGGGATCAAAGGCGTAGCCGTCGCTGTCGAAGCTCTTGAGGGCTTCCGCATCTTCGATCCGGTGCTCGCAAATGTAGCGCGCCATCATGCCGCGGGCGCGCTTCGCGTTGAAGGTGTTGAAGCGCAGGCCGTTCGGGCCTTCCTCGCGAAAGTCGATCTCGATGACGCGGAGATCCTTCGGGAGCTGGCCGGCCACTGCCGACCAATATTCCTTGCTGGCCAGATTGACGATGATGCCGCCGGCGGCCGCGGCGTCTTCGCTCAATTTCTCGGCGATGCGCTTGCCCCACCAGGAATAGAGGCTCTTGCGGCGGGGCGCCCATCTGGTGCCCATCTCCAAGCGGTAGGGGCGGATCTCGTCGAGCGGTCGGAGGAGGCCGTAAAGGCCCGAGAGGATGCGCAGGTGGTCTTGTGCGTAGAGGATCGCCTCTTCGTCCAGGCTCTTCACTTCGAAGCCGGTATAGACGTCGCCTGCGAAGGCGAAGATGGCGGGTCGCTCGGGCGCTTCGTCGAAGCCGCGGAAACGCCCTGCGTTGAGCTTCGCGAGCGCGTCGGAAATGTGCATCAGCTCGCTCAGTCTCTTTGCCGACAGCTTGGCAGCGGAACGCGCCAGTGCCTCCGCATCCTGCCCGAAGGTGGGGCGGGTGGGGGGTAGAGGCGGGACCTCGCTCTTATAATCGAGCGACTTGGCGGGCGAGATGACGGCGAGCATTGGGGCGGCGCTAGCGGGCGGCAGCGGGAGCGTCAAACCGACCTCCGGAGCGAACGGAATGCCGCGTCTTTCCATGAGCTTGCGGTTCAAGCAACGTTCAGTGCGCAAGCGGTAGCAAGGCTCGTCGATTGGGGATAGAAGCGAAGACGCCACCCAGTATGCGACGGCTCGCCCTTTCCGCGGGGGAGCCAACAGGAGGATTTGCATGAATTCGGTATCCAAGTTCGCGCTTGGCGCAGCCCTCGCGCTGATTGCCACCGTCCCGGCCGCGGCACAGCGGACTCCGCATCAGACCTCGCCGTTCAACAAGAGCGAGCGGGCTGCGATCCTGGCGCTGAAGACCGCCCTCGACACCAAGAACTATCCGGCAGCGACGAGCGCGCTGCAGTCGGCGCAGTCCGCGGCCTCCAGCGCCGAGGCTCGTTACATCGCGTCGGCGCTGCAGCTTCGGCTCGGGATCGAAACCCAGAATCAGGGCCTGCAATCGACCGCGATCGACTCAATGATCTCCAGCGGTGTCGCGCCACCAAGCGAGCTCCCGCTGCTCTACCGCAGCCAGGGAACGCTCCTCCTCCAGGCCGGCAAATATGAGCGGGCGGAGGCCGTGCTCACCCGCGCCGCGGAGCTCAATGCAACCGACCCCGAGCTGCTCCTGGCGCTGGCCGAGATCAAGGCAATCCGCAAGAAGCACCAGGAAGTCGTGCCGCTGATGGAGCGGGCGATCGCCGTCCGCCGGACGGCGGGCCAGCCGGTGCCGGAGAGCTGGTACAAGCGCGCCACGGCGGTCGCACTCGCCAACCGCGCGCTGCCGCAAGCCACCCGGTTCAGCCGTGAGCTGGTTGCCGCTTACCCGACGCAGGAGAATTGGCGCGATGCGGTGCTCGTCCACCGCGATGCGGCGGCGGCCGATCCGGTCGCGCGGATCGATGCGCTTCGCCTGCAGCGCGCGACCAAGTCGCTTGCCGGCGAGCGGGACTATCTGGAACTGGCGCAGGGACTGAGCGCCGCGGGCCTTGATGTTGAAGCGAAGGCGGTGCTCGACCAGGGGGTGGCCGCGAACATGGTCGATCCGGGCAAGGCCACCTTCAAGGAGCTGATCACGGAAACCGGCAAGAAGGCCGTGGCGGACCGCAAGGCGCTGGCTGGCCTTGAGAGCAAGGCCCTGGCCGCGTCGACTGGAACGGCCGCGCTCAGCGCTGCCGACGCCTATCTCGCCGCCGGTGACTACGGCAAGGCGGCCACACTTTATCAGGCTGCGGTGCAGAAGGGTTCGGTGGACCCAAGTCTCGCCGGCACCCGGCTCGGCATCGCCCATGCGCTGGCAGGCCGCAGGGCCGAGGCGGAAGCGGCCTTTCGCACGTTTTCCGGCCCTCGCGCCGAGCTCGCCTCTTTGTGGCTCGTTTGGCTCAGCCAGCGGGAATGACGCGTAGCAAGTTCAAGGATCGACAGGAGAAGATTCGTATGAAGAGCATTTCCACTTTCGCGCTGGCGGCGTCACTGGCGATCGCCAGCCTCGCCATCGCCGCGCCCGCCGACGCGCAGAAGAAGAAAGAACAAAAGCAAGCCGCTGGCGTGACGATCGGCGACCGCACATTCAACCTTAGCAACGAGGTTCGTCCGTCCTTGTCCGAGTTGCAGAAGGCGGTGGTCGCGGGGGACGCGGCCGCTTACGCGACCCATCTCGCTGCCGCCCAGGCGGCTGCAAAGAACTCCGACGATCGTTACCTGATCGCGCGGCTGCAGTTCGACTACACGCGCAAGACGGCGGACCAGGCGGGGCAGACGGCTGCCATCGAAGCGATGATCGCTTCCGGATCGGCCAGCGCAACCGAGCTTCCGAGCCTCCACGGCGCGCTGGCAGAGGCCGCCTACAAGGCGAACCAGTTCGACAAGGCCGAGCGGCACTATCTTGAGATGTCGAAGCTGCAGCCGAACAATCCGGACGTGCTTTCGAATCTGGCGATAGTCCGTAACAGGCAGGGCAAGTCGGCGGAATCGGTCCAGTCGCTCAGCGCAGCGATCGACGCGCGTACCGCCGCCGGCCAGCCGATTCCCGAGGATTATTACAGGCGCGTGATCGCGCAGGCCAGCAAGGCCAAGGATATCCCGCTCGCCACCAAGACCACTTACAATTGGCTGGCGGCCTTCCCGACGCAGAAGAATTGGGCGGATGCGCTCCAAACGCACCGGGCACTCGTGCCGCTCGATGACGCCGCGGAGCTCGACCGGTTCCGCTTGATGCGCGCGGCCGGAGCGCTGCGGGACGAGCGCTCGCACACCGAGATCGCCCGTTATCTTCTGCAGAAGGGGATGTCGGGTGAAGCCAAGTCCCTGCTGGAGGAAGGCGCGTCCAAGAACTTCGTCAGCCGCACGAACCCCGCGGTGCGCGACCTGCTGAACCAGGCGACCACCCGCGCCAATGCCGACCGGCCGACGCTTGCCGGATCGGAAAGCAAGGCCAATGCCGCCGCCAACGGCCGGATCGCCGCCAATACCGGCGACGCCTATATGGGCTATCAGGAATATGCCAAGGCAGCGGCCATGTATCGCACAGCGCTCAGCAAAGGCAGCGTCGATGCCAATCTGGTGAACACCCGGCTTGGAATGTCGCTGGCGCTCGCGGGAGACAAGGCTGGGGCAAAGACCGCGTTCAGCGCCGTCACCGGGCCTCGCGCAGAGCTCGCGCGCTACTGGATGCTGTGGCTCGACAAGCGCGCCTGAACTCGGGACGCAAAGAATAAAGGGCGCCGGCACGCTGCCGGCGCCCTTTTTCGTGCCCGTCCGGAAGCGGAGTTCGCCCGAAGCGATCGCAGGTTCCGGCTCAACGGATGCACCGTTCCTCGTCCCATATTGCAACCTTCGCCGATAGGCACTTCCGCATCGCAGCGGCCCGCGTTAACGACTCGAATAGCTGCTCTGACGGGCGATCCTTCGTCGGCTGCTTTTGAGGACGAGGCGTGCGTTTCGACGACAGAATCGCGACCGTTATGGCGCTCCCGGCGGCGACTCCCGCTTCGCGCGCGGCCAAGTGGCGGCAGCTTGTGGACCTGCTTGCTCAGCGTCGCGATGCAACTCCTAGCGAGGAGGTCGATCATGCCTTTTCGTTCCTGGTCGCCTACCGCGACGATGTGGATTTCTTCACCCGCCAGGAGATCGCCCGCTCGCTGACGGGCCGCGATATCTCGCCGAACCTGCTGGCTTTCTTTGCGGACGACCACCCTTCGGTCGCAGCGCCGCTCGTTGCGGGGGCCCGGCTCAGCGAAGAGGAATGGATCGATCTCCTTCCCTCTATGAGCCCCACCGCCCGCGCGCTCCTGCGGCACCGACGCGATCTTGGAAAGATCGTCTCCCATGCGTTGACCAGCTTCGGCGCGAGCGACTTCGCGCTTTCCGGAACGGTCGACGCGTCCGCGCCCAAGATCCGCCGCCCGGAGCGCGCGATCCCCGCAGCGGAAGGCGGCGAGACCCAGATCCGCGAACTCGTCGCCAGGATCGAGGCGTTCCGCAAAAGTCGCTCCGAAGCCGTCGCCGACGCGATCGAGGAGCAGCCCGAGGCGGCCGAGAGCTTCCGATGGGAGACCGGCGCCGACGGCATCATTCTCTGGGTCGAGGGGGCGCCGCGTGGCCCCTTGGTCGGGCAGTCGATCGCGAACATCGCGGAGCGCGGCCAATATGGCGTGGACGGCCAGGCAGCCGGTGCGTTCGAGAAGCGCGCTCCCTTCCGGGACGCGCGCTTCAACGTCGCCGGCTCCGGCCCTGCCGCGGGCGACTGGCGCATCTCTGGCGTGCCCTTCTTCGATCCGCGCTACGGCTCGTTCATCGGCTACCGGGGCACGGCCCGCCGTCCCCGCGTCGACGAGGTCGCACGGGCGGACCAGAGCCGCGAGCGTTCCGGCCTGTTCGGGACCGAGTTTCCCGCCGATTCCCTTCGCCAGCTGATTCACGAGCTCAGGACGCCGCTGAACGCGATCATCGGCTTCGCTGAGATGATCGACGGCCAATATATGGGCCCGGCGGGCGCCAATTACCGCTCGCGCGCCGGCGAGATCATGGAGCAGGCGAGCCTGCTGCTCACCGCCGTCGACGATCTCGACACCGCGGCACGGATCGAGACGAGCCGGCTCACCTTCGACGGCGGCGACGCCGCCTCGGTCGACGCGGTGGCTCTGCTCTGCCGCCTGCACGACGCTTATGAGAGGGTGGCGACACAGCGAAACAGCAAGATCGCCATCGAGATCACCCGCGACCTTCCGCCTGCGCGCGTTGAACTCAGCGCTGCGGAGCGGATGTTCGCACGGATGCTCGCGGCGACGATCGGCCTCGCTCAGGAGGGCGAGACGATTGGGGCGACGATGGGCCTCGGCGATCTCGGCCGCCAGCGCATGCTCTGCCTGGCGATCGATCGGCCCAAGGCGATCGAGGGTCTCGACGAAGCCGCCTTGCTCGATCCCGGCTACAGCCCGGACGGCGATTGGCCGGGAGCGCCGGCGCTCGGCCTCGGTTTCGCGCTGCGGTTGGTGCGCAATCTCGCCGAAGCGGTGGGCGGCGCGCTGGTGATCGGCGACATGCGCTTTTCGCTCTACCTCCCGCCGCTTGGCGCACCCGAACGCTCGACGGGGCAGGGCAGCTAAAGCCAGCGCGTGTCGCAGGCTCCCCTTACCGACGCGGCAGCGGGAAGCGGGCGGCTCGATCAGCCGCCGCCCGACAGCGCCTATCTTAAGCTTCCAGATTCGTTCGGCCGCCGCGTGGCCGTGTTCGTCGACACCGAGGAAGAGTTCGACTGGTCGAAGCCGCACAGCCGCGAGGAGCGCTCGACGCGGGCCGGGGAGTCGCTTCCGATCGTCCACCGGCGCCTGCGCGGCTATGGCGTCGATCCCGTCTACCTGATCGACCATCCGATCGCGACGGATCCGCGATGCGTTGCGACCTTGCGCGAGTTTCAGGAAAGGGGCGAGTGCACGATCGGCACCCAGCTCCACCCCTGGGTCAATCCGCCGTTCGACGAGGAAGTGAACGCTTCCAACAGCTTCCCCGGCAATCTTCCGCGCGAGCTTGAGCGTGCCAAGCTCCTCAGGCTCACCGAGACGATCGAGGCGGCGTTCGGGAGGCGGCCGGATGTCTACCGTGCCGGACGCTATGGCGTCGGGCCGAACACCTCCGATTTGCTGGCGGAGCTCGGCTATCGCTTTGACGTGTCAGTTCGCTCGCTGTTCGACTATTCCGGCGAGGGCGGGCCCGACTTCAGCCGCATCAAGCCGCTTCCCTACCTCGTCGGTGACGGCGGACTCGTAGAGATCCCGCTCACATCCGCTTTTGTCGGGGCGCTTCGTGGAAGCGGCAACGATCTTTATCCAACAGCCGGCAAGGTGCCCCGGCTGCGCGGCGTTCTTGCCCGTAGCGGGCTGCTCAACCGCGTCGCATTGACGCCCGAGGGCATGCCGCTCGCCGAAGTCTTGGAAGCAGTTGACCGGCTGATCGACGACGGGCTTCAGCTCTTCTCCATTTCCTTCCACTCGCCTTCGGTGGAGCCGGGGAACACTCCCTATGTGCGGGACGCCAAGGATCTGGAGCGTTTTTACGCCTGGTGGGACGGCATTTTCGAGCTGTTCGATCGCCGCGATATCAAGCCGGCATCGATGACCGAGCTCCAGGCGGCGCTGCATCAAGCGACGCCGCTTCACGCCTGAGTTGCCAAAGGCGCCGCCGCTCCGCTATCCGCCGATCACCTGGTTTTCAGGGCCTGTAGCTCAATGGTAGAGCCGGCCGCTCATAACGGCTAGGTTGCGGGTTCGAATCCTGCCGGGCCCACCAAGGATGTCGATCAAAGTGGTACTTTGATCGAGGGGTAAGAAGAGGAAGTGCGTTTCTTCTTCCTTCTTGCCGCGATCCAAAGTACCACTTTGGGCCGAACTCGTCGGGGAGTAGCGCAGCCTGGTAGCGCATCTGCTTTGG
>NZ_CADCWD010000006.1 GCF_902806315.1 uncultured Sphingosinicella sp. | reverse complement strand
GGCGGAACTCGTCGCACTGAGCGGGGGCGGGGCCGCCGACCGCGTCCGGGTTCGGATCCTCGCCGAGCGCCTGCATCACTTCGGCGCGGCTCATGCCGATCCGGAGCGGGCCGAAGCCCTCCGCCGTCAGTACATCGGAAGGCACCGGGCTGGGCTTCACGGGAGGCGCCGCTGCCGCCCGCGGCTGGGAGGGAGGGGCTTCGGAAACCGCGTTCGACTGAGCCGCATCACCAGCGGGCGCAGCGCTCTCCGGTCGATCGCAACCAGCCACCGCAAACGCAATGACGACCAAGCAGAAAGTCACGCGCCACGCGGGCGCCATGTCCGCCGATCCCGTCACAGCACCATCGTCACCAGCAGCATCGCGGCCCCGGCAACCCCGGCCGTCACGTAGCCGGTGCGGCGCGAGCGGAGCCAGCCGGCGAGGCCCAGGCAGGCGAGGAGCAGATACATGCCGAGGAGAAACGGAAGGAAGGTCAGCATCCGCGCTTCGGAGATCTTCGCCGCGGCTTTGACGGTGGCCGGGGCGAGGGGATTCAGCACGTTGACGAGGGCGGTGCTCGCGACGACCGAGATCATGAACGCCGCCGCCGCTGCCGCCGAACAGACGACCGCCCAGCCGCCGATCCGCCCGGGCACCCGCATCGCCAGGAGCGCCGTCATGAATGTGGCTGCGATGCCTCCCAGGAAGGCGCTGATGAAGCCGATCTGCCGTCCGATTTCCGCAAGATACGCCGGTGGCAGGTCGTCCATCGCCTACTCCTCTCCCATCCGAAGCGCCGCGATGAAGGCCTCCTGGGGAATGCTCACCGAGCCATATTCGCGCATTCTAGCTTTTCCCGCCTTTTGCTTTTCCAACAGCTTCTTCTTGCGCGAGATATCGCCGCCGTAGCATTTCGCGGTGACGTCCTTCCTCAGCGCGGCGATGGTCTCGCGGGCGATGACCTTGCCGCCGATCGCGGCCTGGATCGGGATCTTGAAGAGGTGGCGGGGGATGAGGTCCTTGAGGCGCTCGCACATGCCGCGGCCGCGCGCTTCGGCGGTGCCGCGGTGGACGATCATCGACAAAGCGTCGACCGGCTCGTTGTTGACGAGGATGCTCATCTTGACGAGGTCGCCCTCGCGATAGCCGATCTGGTGATAGTCGAAGCTGGCATAGCCGCGGCTGATCGACTTCAAGCGGTCGTAGAAGTCGAACACGACCTCGTTCAGCGGCAGCTCGTAGGTGAGCTGGGCGCGGCCGGCGACGTAGGTGAGGTTCTTCTGGATGCCGCGGCGGTCCTGGCAGAGCTTCAGGATCGAGCCGAGATGCTCGTCGGGGACGTAGATGGTCGCCTCGATCCACGGCTCCTCGATGCTCTCGATGCGGTTGGGATCGGGCATGTCGGCCGGGTTGTGGAGCTCGATCGTCTTGGCCGCTTCCTCCTTGGAGTGGGAGAGGTGGATGCGGTAGACCACGGACGGGGCCGTGGTGATGAGATCGAGGTCGTATTCGCGGGTGAGCCGCTCCTGGATGATCTCGAGGTGCAAGAGGCCGAGGAAGCCGCAGCGGAAGCCGAAGCCCAAAGCGGCGCTGGTCTCCATCTCGAAGGAGAAGGAGGCGTCGTTGAGGCGGAGCTTGGAGATGCTTTCGCGCAGTTTCTCGAAGTCGTTGGCGTCGACCGGGAAGAGGCCGCAGAAGACGACCGGCTGGACTTCCTTGAAGCCCGGCAGCGCCTCGGCGGCGGGTTTGCGGACGTCGGTGATGGTGTCGCCGACGCGGGTCTCGGAGATGTCCTTGATCTGCGCGGTGATGAAGCCGATTTCGCCGGGGCCGAGTTCGGCGAGCTGCTCGATCTTGGGGCGGAAGGCGCCGACGCGGTCGACCAGATGCTGGGTGCCGCCGGCCATGAACTTGACGTTCTGGCCCTTGCGGATCGCGCCGTCGATGACGCGGATCAGGATGACGACGCCGAGATAGGGGTCGTACCAGCTGTCGACGAGCATGGCTTTCAAGGGCGCGTCGCGGTCTCCCTTGGGCGGGGGGATGCGGGTGACGATCGCTTCCAGCACCTCGTCGATGCCGATGCCGGACTTGGCGGAGGTGAGGACCGCGTCGTCGGCGGGGAGGCCGACAATGTCCTCGATCTCCTGGCGCACCTTGTCGGGCTCGGCGGCGGGGAGGTCGATCTTGTTGATGACAGGGACGATTTCATGATCGTGCTCGATCGACTGGTAGACGTTGGCGAGCGTCTGCGCCTCGACGCCCTGGGCCGCATCGACGACGAGGAGGGCGCCCTCGCAGGCGGCGAGGCTGCGGGAGACTTCATAGGCGAAGTCGACGTGGCCGGGCGTGTCCATGAGGTTCAGGACATAAGGGAGGCCGTCCTTGGCGGTGTAGTCGAGGCGCACGGTCTGCGCCTTGATGGTGATGCCGCGCTCCTTTTCGATGTCCATGTTGTCGAGGATCTGGCCGTGCGTCATCTCGCGGTCGGTCAGCCCGCCGGTGCGCTGGATGAGCCGGTCGGCGAGCGTCGACTTGCCGTGGTCGATATGCGCGATGATCGAGAAATTGCGGATGCGGGAAAGGTCGGTCACACGAGGCTGCCAATGTCAGGGGATTTGCGGCGCGATAGCAGGGGCGGCGGGGGACGCCAACTCGTTGTCAGGCGCCGCCGAGATGGGAGCGGAACCAGTTGGCCGTTTCCGCTTCGGAGAGCTCGCCGGCGGCGAGAGCGAGGAACGCCACGACCAGCTCGGCGTCGCTGGCGCCCAGCGCAAAGCCGTTGAGCACCAGAAAAGTTTCGCTCACCACCGCGGCGGTCCGCTTGTTGCCGTCCACGAATGGATGGTTGCGGGCGATCCCGAAGGCATAAGCGGCGGCGAGGGCGGCGGCGTCTGGATCGCCGTAGGCCACCAGGTTTAGCGGGCGTGCCATGGCGCTTTCGAGCTGAGCCGGATCGCGCACGCCCTCACCGCCGCCATGTTCGACGAGCTGCTCGGCATGCGCCGCCATGGCCACCTCGACAGTGACCCAGATCCAGTCCTGCGCCACTTTCTACTTGGCGAGTTCGCGCAACGCCCGCTTACGCCGCGCCATCACCTCGCGCGCGGCCGCCATCTGCGCGTCGAAATCCGCCGCGGGGGCGCTGAGTTCGATCCCGCGCGGTGTCTTGGTCACCGACAATGTTCCGCCGACCGCGACGTCGAGATGGGCCAGCAGCTCCTTGGGAAGGACCACGCCGGCGGAGTTGCCGATCTTCTTGATCTTGAGGGGCGTGTTCATACGTGCGTTATAACAGAGTCGCGGAGAACCGACAAGCAGCGCCTATTCGACCGCACAGTCCGGGAGGCAAAGCGCGGCGCCGGGCGCTGTGCCGGCAGTTAGCCGGTCTTGGTTGGTCGCAGAATGGTGCGGCCGGCCGCGCGGGCGTCGACGGCGCCCCGGCTGAACAGCATCGGCTGCATCTCGCCGCGAATCCAGGGCACGTATTGGTCCCGCTGGTGGGGCGAGCGGGGGTCGTTCGACTGCCCCGGCAGGTTGAGCATCAGCGAATTGTCCCAGCCGCCCACGTCGATCACTTGCAGGTAGCTGGCGCCGCCGCTGGTGTGCCAGCTCGGCGCACTGCGCACCCAGCGCGCCATGACGGTGTAGGAATCGCCGCCCGAACCCTCGCCCTCGATCGCCGGAAACGCCGCCGCGATGGCGGGAATTCGCGACAAGGGATGGGCAATCCGCACCTGGTGCAAGGTCCCCCAGCGCCAGGCGGCGGGATCGGGGCCAAGCTGGGCGAGCGCGCCGTTCCAGGCGGCGACGAGCGCGGCGTCGAACAGCGCGTCGCGGGCCGCGGCCGGGTTTGCGCCGAGCCGCGCGTCGGGGCTAGCCAGCAGCCCCAGCAGCACCGACGGCGCGATCTCGGTCACCAGCGCGCTCGCCCGTTGCGGCACGATCGCCTGAAGCATGCGAGTGCCGAGTTCGCGCCAGAGGATCTCGTACAAGGCGGCGGGGCCGCTGTCGGCATCCAAGCGCCCGTTCCAGCTGCGCAGCATCGCGATGGCCGGCTCGGCTCCGGCCGAGCCGCGCGCCGGCAGCAGCGCGATCAGCTCCCGCGCCGGCGTCGACAGCGTATCCAGCTGCAGCGCGACGCTGTCGGCAAGGCTGTGCCTGGGCTGTGCCGCCAGCACCTCGGCGACCCGTTCGTAGCGATAGGGATCCCGGAAGGAGAAAGCCGGGATGCGGTCGCGCGGCCAGTCCGGGGGCAGGTTGTTCTGATTGGCCGAGGCGAACCAGCCCTTGGCCGGATTATATTCGCTGGGCAGCGCGCGAAAGTCGCGCATTCCGGTCCAGTCGTAGCGCCCGTCGCCAGGCGCGGGCAGCAGCCCTTCGCCCCTGCGGCGCACCGGAACGAAGCCGATCACCTGCCAACCGTGGTTCCCGTCCACGTCCGCATAATGGAAGTTGGTGGGCGAGGGATGGAAGCGGAAGGCGTCGCGCAGGCCGTCCCAGTCACGCGCCAGGTTGATCGCGATCATCGCGAAGGCGCCGCTGCCGCCCGGCTGCAGCTCGATATTGGCGAGCGCGGTCGCGCGGCGCTTCGCGGGGTCGTGGGAGATCACCGGCCCCTGGACGGAGTAGCGAAGGGTTGCGAGCCTCGGTGCCGCTCCCCGCACCGGAATGGAGACATCGACCCGCTCGAACTGCCGCCAGCCGGCGCCGTGACGGTAGCGCTCCGGATCGTCTGGATGGAGCTCCAGGACGAACAGGTCGTCCTGGTCGATATGGAAGTTGGTGCGGCCGAAGGCGAAGCGGTCCGTATGGCCCTGCATGATCCCCGGCAGCCCGGGGGAGCCGGCGCCGATCACGTCCAGTCCCGGCGCGCTGAGGTGGGCCACGTGGCGTGGGCCGAACCCGCCAATGCCCAGATGCGGGTCGTTGGCGAGAATGGGTCTCCCGGTGGCGCTGCGCCCAGGGCCGACAGTCCAGGCATTGCTGCCGGCGTTTGCGCCTTCGGAAGGAGCGGCCGGCTCGGCGGCGGGAACCAGCGAGCCGAACGGCAGCCCGCCAAGGCGCAGCACGCCCAAGTCCGCCTCCGACACGGCTGCAGCGTCGAGCCCTTCGGGCACGCTCAGCTTCCATGCCGGCCGGAGCGGCGCGATCACCGCATCGAGCTCCAGCAGCCCCATCGCGGCGAGCTGCGCGCGGCGTATCTCGTCATCGACGTTGCCGGTCGAGACGCCCCGTGCGAGCACCAGATCCCGCACGTCCCACTTCAGCGGCCGGACGCCCAGGATGCCATATTCCAGCGGCAGCGACGCCGGGTCGGCCAGCACCTCGTCTATGCGGGCGTTGATGCCGGCGACATAGGCCCGGGCGCAGGCGAGAAGGTTCGCGGGGACGCGCGCCAGCTCTTCATCCAGGTCGCCGCAATACTGGAACAGCCGCGCCGACGCGTCGTGGGCGGCGAACTCGGCCCCGAACGCTTCCGCCAGCCGTCCCGTCTCGCGCCGATGTGACAGGTCGATCTGGAACAGCCGGTCGCGTGCGACGACATAGCCTTGGCCGAAAAAGGCGTCCGGGATGTTCTGGGCACGGATGTGCGGGATCCCGTAGGCATCGTCGATGATCTCGATCGGGGCGGACAGTCCGCCGCTCGCCACCCGCGCGACCCGGGACAGCGGCGATGGCCCCAAAGTGCCACAGGCGCCCGAAAGGAGCGCCGCGGTCGCAGCCGAGCCAAGCAGGAATGAGCGGCGGTTGAGCATCGGCAAAATTCCTCGTGCGGCCGGCTACGCTAGCCTCGCAATCGGAATTGCGCCGCATGACGAGCGGTCGGGCAGCTATAGGCACACGCTATGGCCGCGCCGTCGTCAGCCGTCCATGCCTCGGGTAGCACCGCGACCCACAGTTGCGGGCTCGGCGCCAATCAGGTGGCGCGTGCCTGGTTATTGCCCCGTGGCTGCCTGAGCCTTGGCCTGCGCGTTCACGCCTTCGATGCGGTTCACCAGCCCGCCGAGATAATTGCCGAACTTGGCGTTCGTCACGAAGGTCGCCGGGCGGAGCTTGCCCTGAAGCGCCGCCGGCACGGCGATGTCGCGGTCGGTGCGGGGGCGGAAGCTGACACGGGCGGGCGCAATGTCCGGGCGCTTGGCGAAGGGGCCGAGCAGG
>NZ_CADCWD010000005.1 GCF_902806315.1 uncultured Sphingosinicella sp. | reverse complement strand
CGCCGCTCGTAAGCACGTAGAGCGGCTTGCCCAGCATTCGTCCGGCGGGGAGCTCAGCCAGCGTCGACAGCCGGTCGGGACTGGGCTGACCGTTCATGTGGAACGTCACCAGCGGCTTGTCTGCGGGCAGGAAGTGGCTGATCAGATATTGCACCGCCTGCGGGCTGCCGCCGCCGTTGCGCCGTATGTCGATGATCACCGCGTCTCCACCCGCCAGGAAGCGCATCGCAGTGTCCAGCGCCGCGGCGCTCTCGGGCCCGGTCCAATGGAACCCGTCATAGGCCATGTAACGGACGTTGCCGGGCAGCAGACGCAGCTCGGTCACTCCCTGATTAGCCTCGCGAGCCTCGCGCTCATAGCCGCTGTGATCGGGGGCTGCTCGATTGTGCGAGGCGGCCAGGATCGCGGCCTGTTGCGGGTCGAGGGCAAAGCTTAGGTGACGGTCTTTGCCGGCCGTTTCGAGATCGGCATTGATGCGCTCGGCCAGCGCGCTTGCCTCGCGCACATCGTATCGGCCCGAAGCGAGCCCCTTGGCGAGGATCGCATCGAGCGCGGGGCGGCGCTCGGGAAGCACGTATCGCTCGGCCAATATTCGCCGCACTTCGGTCACGACTGCGCGGCTGTCGAGCTTCTGCGCCGCCGCTGCGGTTGGTGACTGAGCGGGGGAGGCAGCGACCGCTCCCGTCAGCGCCAAGGCCGCCGCGATAACCGCCACCGATGCGCGCATGTCTCCACCTCGCCTGTTGCTCCACGATCTTATCCCTTGGGATCGGGTGCGAATTGGGGCAAATGAGTAGGTGAGGGTGCCAATTTCTGGCAAACAGCGGGTGGGGATCGCAGCGGATGCGCAGCAGGCTCGACAGGTTGGACATAAGCCTGCTCGCCTGCTTGCAGCGCGACAACATGCAGACCACCGAGGCGCTGGCGGAGCAGGTCGGGCGCTCCCCCTCGGCAGTGGCACGGCGGGTCCGGCGGTTGCGGTCGAGCGGTGCGATCGCGAGCGACGTTTCGCTCATCTCGGAAGAGGCGGCGGGTCAGCCGCTCTCCGCGGTCGTGCATATCCAGCTCGAACGCCACGCGATCCAGGCTTCGGACCTGCTCCGCCGCCGGCTCGTGGCAAGCCCGAATGTGCAGCTCAGCCTCGACATCTCCGGAAGCTTCGACATCCTGCTGCTCGTCGTCGCGCCCGACATGGACGCCTACAACCGCTTTGCCGACGCCATGCTGGCCGACGAGCCGGCGGTGCGGCGCTTCGAGACGAGCTTCGTCAAGCGACGCGCCAAGGCGACCTTGGCCGTGCCGCTGCAAGCAGGGGAGTGACAAGCGCCGTCGCTACGGTAATTGAGTGCAATGAGCAGCGACGGCTATCTTACTGGCTTCGGAAGTCACTTCGCCACGGAGGCGGTGCCGGGCGCGCTTCCCGAGAGTCGCAATTCGCCGCAAAAGCCGCCGTTCGGCCTCTATACCGAGCAGCTGTCGGGCACTTCCTTCACCGCCCCCCGGCACGAGAACCGGCGCTCCTGGCTGTACCGGATGCGCCCGAGCGCCGAGCATCCGCCGTATAGCCGGTACGAGGGCGCCGGCCTGTTCGCCCCCGGCACCTCTAACGCGGAGCTCGCGCCCAATCGGTTGCGCTGGAACCCGCTCGAGCTTCCCGAGGAGCCGACCGATCTCGTCGACGGTCTCGTCACCATGGCAGCCAATCGCGACCCCGCGGACCTCGAAGGCGTCGCCGTCCACGTTTATCGCGTGAACAAGGATATGGAGCATCGCGCCTTCGCGAACGCCGACGGCGAGCTGCTGTTCATTCCGCAACTCGGCAGGCTGACCCTGCTCACGGAAATGGGGCGGATGGACGTTGCTCCAGGCGAGATCGCACTCGTGCCCCGCGGCGTACGCTTCCGCGCGCTGCTCCCGGACGGTGTCGCGCGCGGCTATGTCACGGAGAACCACGGATCCTTGTTCAGGCTGCCCGAACTCGGCCCAATCGGCTCGAACGGTCTCGCCAATCCGCGCGATTTCCTGACGCCGGTCGCCGGCTATGAGGATTGGGACGACGAGTTCGAGCTCATCCAGAAATATCTCGGCTCGCTCTGGACGACCACGCTCGATCACAGCCCGCTCGACGTGGTCGCCTGGCATGGCAATCTCGCCCCCTGGAAGTACGACCTCAGCCGCTTCAACACGATCGGCACGATCAGCTTCGACCATCCCGACCCGTCGATTTTCACCGTGCTTACAAGTCCAAGCGATGTGCCCGGCCGCGCCAACGCCGATTTCGTGATCTTCCCGCCGCGCTGGATGGTGGCGGAGGACACGTTTCGCCCGCCCTGGTTTCACCGCAACGTGATGAGCGAGTGCATGGGCCTGATCCACGGCGCTTATGACGCGAAGGCGGAAGGGTTCGCGCCCGGCGCGCTCAGTCTCCACAATCTGATGGCCGGCCACGGGCCGGACGTCGCGACGTGGAAGGGCGCGTCGGAAGCCGAGCTCAAGCCCCACAAGATCGAGGGCACCATGGCCTTCATGGTCGAATCCTGTTGGCCCTTCCGCCCCACCGAGTTTGCGCTCGGCTGCGAGGCGCTTCAGAAGGATTATGACTCCGCCTGGGGCGGATTTCCAAAGGCGCAGCTGCCCGGCGCTTGATCTGCTGGAAACGGCGACGATCCCAGGCGTTCCCCTCCTGAACAGCAGGAGAATAGCCATGGCCGACAACAAGCAGCGCGAGCAGACCGAGACCGATCCCGCAGGCGGCGCAGAGGGCGGCATGGGCGGCGGAAGCGCGGGCGGTCCGGGGCAGGGCAATTCGCTGGAGGACCTTTCCGACGAGACCGTGCGCGAGATGGAGAAGCGCCGCGACGGTGCGGGTCACGCCGGAACGGGGGATTACGGCTGACGCGAGACGCGCCGTCGTCAGGGTCGGCTGCCCGGCCCAAGAGCATCGAGGTTTTCGAGCGAACCTTCCTCCTCTCGATCCTGATCGGCGTGGTGCAGGCGGTCGTCGGCTGGGACGAGCTTGCGCGCAGGGGCTCAGCCGCAGCCATGTTGACGCTGCTGGCGCTGAGCCTCGGCACGCTCGCGGGTGTGGCGTTGCTGGTGTCGCGGGGCCGTAGCAGGGGAGCCAAATGGCTGCTGCTGATGCTGCTCCTGCTGGGCTTGCCGATGTTCTTCATCAGCCTTGGCCGGGGGACGATCGTAGGTTGGGGATTGCTTGCGGTGCTTCAGGCGTCGCTTCAGGTCGGGAGCATTGCGCTCCTGTTTACGCCCTCGGCGCGTGAGTGGCTGGGGAAAGGAAGCTAGGCCAGCGGCTGGCGGCAGGGCAGCCTCACACTTATAGGCTCTGCGATATGGCTGCGAGTGATCAGGTGAGCGACGTCCTTGTCGTCGGTGCGGGTCATAACGGGCTTGTCTGCGCTTTCTATCTGGCCTCACGCGGGCTCAAGGTGACGGTGCTCGAGCGCCGCCACGTCGTCGGCGGCGCGGCGGTGACCGAGGAGTTCCACCCCGGCTTCCGCAACTCAACTGCGAGCTACACCGTCAGCCTGCTCAACCCGAAGATCATAAATGATATGCGGCTTTACGAGCAGGGTCTGAGGGTTGTCCTCCGCAAGGTCGACAACTTCCTGCCAACCATCGGCGGCGACTATCTGCTGTCGGGCAGCGGCGGGCTCACGCGCCGCGAGATTGCTCGCCACTCGGCAGACGATGCCGCGGCCTATGACGCTTACAGCAAAGCTCTTGAGGCCGTCGTTCGCATCCTCCGGGAGTGGATCCTTCGAGCACCGCCAAACGCAGGCGGCGGGTTCGCCGACATCCTCGCGCTGCTAAAGCTTGGTGGCGGTTTAAACCGCCTCCAGATCGAAGAGCAGCGCAACCTGCTGGATTTCTTCACCAAGTCGGCGGGCGACATCCTGCGCCGCTACTTCGGCACCGACATCGTCCAGGCCTTGTTCGGCTTCGATGCCGTGGTCGGCAATTACGCCAGCCCCGAAACGCCGGGTTCCGCTTACGTTCTCCTCCACCATCTGTTCGGCGAAGCGGCCGGCGTTCCGGGCGCCTGGGGTCATGCGATCGGCGGCATGGGCGCGATCACGCAGGCGATGGCGAAAGCGTGCAGGGACAAGGGCGTTGAGATCGTCCTTGAAGCGCCGGTCGAAGCAATCATCGTCGAGAAGGGACGAGCCGCAGGCGTTGTCGCGGGCGGCAGGACATGGCGCGCTCGCCAGATCGTCGCCAACGTTCATCCAAAGCTGCTGTTCGAGCGCCTGCTCCCCGCGGGAGCCGTCGCGCCCGAGGTGAGTGCACGGATGCGCGGCTGGGCAAGCGAATCCGCGACGTTCCGGATGAACGTCGCTTTGTCCGAGCTTCCGCGCTTCACCAGCCTTCCTGAAGCGGGCGACCACCTCACCGCCGGCATCATCATGGCTCCGTCGCTCGGCTATATGGACCGCGCCTATCTCGACGCGCGCCGGGACGGCTGGTCAAGGGAGCCGATCGTCGAGATGCTGATCCCTTCGACGCTCGACGACAGTCTCGCGCCGCCGGGTCAGCATGTCGCGAGCTTATTCTGCCAGCATTTCCCATATCAAGTGGACGGCGGCTGGGATGCCCGGCGCGACAAAGCGGCCGATCACATCATCGCCGCCGTCGACCGCTACGCACCCGGGTTCAAGGTTTCGGTCGTGGGCCGCTCTGCCCTTTCTCCGCTCGATCTCGAACGGCGCTTCGGCTTGGTTGGAGGCGACATCTTCCACGGCAAGATGGGCCTTGACCAGCTCTTCTCGGCGCGCCCGATGCTGGGCCACGCCGATTACCGTATGCCGCTGCCCGGCCTCTATCTCTGTGGCTCTGGCGCTCACCCCGGCGGCGGCGTAACCGGAGCGCCGGGCCACAATGCAGCCCGAGCCATATTCGCAGACCGCCGCACATTCCGGAGAATAAGGTGAAGACCAGAGCCGCCATCGCCGTCGCCCCCAACCAGCCGCTCGAGATTCACGAAGTCGATCTCGACGGCCCGCGCGCGGGCGAGGTGCTGGTCGAGATCATGGCGACCGGCGTCTGCCACACCGACGCCTATACGTTGGAAGGCAAGGACAGCGAGGGCATCTTCCCCTCGATCCTCGGCCATGAAGGCGCGGGCATCGTGCGCGAGATCGGCCCCGACGTCACCTCGGTGGCGGTCGGCGATCATGTGATCCCGCTCTACACGCCCGAGTGCCGACAGTGTAAGTCGTGCCTGAGTCAAAAGACCAACCTTTGTACCGCCATCCGGGGCACGCAGGGCAGGGGCCTGATGCCCGACGGCACCAGCCGCTTCCGCTTGGGCTCCGAGACAATCCACCATTATATGGGTTGCTCGACCTTCTCGAACTTTACGGTGATGCCTGAGATCGCGGTCGCCAAAGTCCGCCCCGACGCGCCGTTCGACAAGATCTGCTACATCGGCTGCGGCGTCACCACGGGTGTAGGCGCGGTGATCTGGACCGCGGGCGTAGAGCCGGGTGCGAACGTGGCGGTGTTCGGCCTCGGCGGCATCGGGCTCAACGTCATCCAGGGCGCGCGGCTGGTCGGCGCGGACAAGATCGTCGGCATCGACATCAACCCGGCCAAACGCGCAATGGCCGAGGCATTCGGCATGACGCACTTCATCGACCCGAAGGAGATCGGTGCGGACAAGGTCGTCCAGGCGATCCTCGACATCACCGACGGCGGCGCGGACTACAGCTTCGACTGCACCGGCAACACCGACGTGATGCGCGCCGCGCTCGAATGCTGCCACCGCGGCTGGGGCGAGAGCATCATCATCGGGGTCGCGGAGAGCGGCAAGGAGATCGCTACCAGGCCATTCCAGCTCGTCACCGGAAGGGTCTGGAAAGGCTCCGCTTTCGGCGGCGCCCGCGGCCGCACCGACGTGCCGCGCATCGTCGACTGGTACATGGACGGCAAGATCGAGATCGACCCGCTCATCACCCACACCATGAAGCTCGACGACATCAACGACGCGTTCGACCTGATGCACAAGGGCGAGAGCATCCGAAGCGTCGTCATCTACTGAAGGGAGGCATAGCCATGTTCAGCCACGTCATGATCGGATCCAACGACATCGAGCGCTCCAGGCGCTTCTACGACGCGGTGCTCGGCACGCTGGGCTTCAGCGGGGAGCCATTCCGCAACGTCTCGGCGAGCGGCCACACCCGCCTTTTCTACCGCCACGCCGGCGGCACCCTCGCCATTTCCGAGCCAATCAACGACGAGCCGGCATGCTCGGCGAATGGCGGCACGATCGGCTTCAAGTGCGACT
>NZ_CADCWD010000004.1 GCF_902806315.1 uncultured Sphingosinicella sp. | reverse complement strand
TTTTAACCGACGCCGGGAGGATGGAGGCCGCGCGCTTCATCGCGGCCTGCGCGGAGCGACGCCCGCCCGGCATCGCGCTCGTCCGCCTGGAGTCGATGGGCGGCTCGGTCGGCCAGCGCCGCATGCGCATCGGCATCGTCAACGACGACATGCCGTTCCTGGTGGACTCCGTCGCCGGCCTGCTCGCCGAACGCGACCTGATCGTCCACCGCCTGCTCCACCCCGTGCTCTGCGCGGAGCGCGACGAGAAGGCTTGCCTGCTGCAGCTTGGCCCGCTTTGCGAGGACGTGAGCAAGCGCGAGTCCATCATGTATCTGGAGGTCGACCGCACGGACGCGCGCAGCCGCCGCGATCTTGTCGCCGATCTCCACCACGTGCTTGCCGACGTCCGCGCCGCCGTTGGTGACTGGCGGGCCTTGCAGGATTCCATGCGCCGCGACGCGGAGACCACCGGCGACGAAGAAGGCGCGGCTCTCATGCGCTGGTTTGCGGACGGGGCCATGACCCTGCTCGGGCGGCACGTGGAATGCCCGAGCCGGTCCGATTCTGAGGCGCTCGGCCTCCTCCGGATCCCGGGCGAGCCGCTCTGGAGCGAAGATAGCTGCGCCGCCGCAATGGCCTATTTCCGCGAGGGCGGCGCCGAGCCGCTGCTCGCCAAGGCGGATCGTATTGCCAGCGTGCACCGGCGCGTGCCCTACGATCTTGTGGTAATGCCGATCCGCGAAGGCGGCGAGATTACCGGCCTTTCTATCCATGCGGGCCTCTGGACGAGCGAGGCGCTGAAGGCGCCGCCGGAAAGCGCTCCCGTGCTCCGCCGCCGTCTCATGGAGCTGGAGGAGCAGTTCGGCTTCGACCCGCGCGGCCATTCCGGAAAGGCGCTCCGCCACGCCGTCGGGTCCCTGCCGCACGATCTGCTCGTCAGCCTGCGGCCCGATGCGGTGAAGACCCTCGTCATCACCGCCATGTCGCTGACCGATCGGCCGCGGCCGACGCTCGTGCTGGTCGAAAGCGTCCTGAAGCGGCACCTCTTCGCCTTTGTCTGGCTGCCGCGCGACGAGCTCACCACGAGCCGGCGTGTCACGATCGGCCGCATGGTGGAGGAGGCGGCCGACGGCCAGATCTTCAACTGGACCGTCGAGCTTGGCGACGGCGAACTGGCCCTGATCCGCTACTCGCTCGACGTGAAGCCCGGCCATGAGCTGCCCGACATCGCCGCGCTCAACCAGCGGCTCGACGACATGGTGCGTGGCTGGGAGCCGAGCGTCGAAGAAGCCTTGGGTGCCATCGTGGGCCCCACCCGCGCCACTCGCCTGGCGCTCAGCTACCTGGACGATTTCCCCGAAAGCTACCGCTCGCGCACCGAGGCGCAGGAAGCGGCGGAAGACGTGCTGCGCATTTGCGAGCTCGACGGCGTCAACTCGCGCGACGCGCGGCTCTATCGCCGACAGGGCGATGCTCCCAATCGGCTGCGGCTCAAGACCTACCGCCTCGCCGGCGTCATCCCGCTGTCCGAAGCCGTGCCCGTCTTCGAGAATTTCGGCTTCCGCGTCCTGGAAGAGCAGCCGACCGCGCTCGATTCCGGCCAGCTTGGTTATATCCACGATTTCTCGCTCGAGATACCGGGCGACGGAAACGCCGAGGACGTGCTGAAGCACGGCAAGGTGCTGGAGCGCGCGCTGGCGGCCGTGCTCGAGGCGCGCGCCGAGAACGACGCGTTTAACCAGCTCCTGGTCGGGGCCGGCCTTCAGCCGCGCGACGTCGTGCTGTTCCGCTCCTGGTTCCGCTACCTGCGCCAGACGGGCCTGTCTTACTCCCTGATCACGGTCGTCGAGGCGCTGCGGCGCGCTCCTGGAGTCGCTCGGGGCCTCATTTCCCTGTTCGACGCGCGCCTCGATCCTGCCTTCGACGGCGGCCGCGAGGATGCCGTGCGCAAGGCGGAGGAGGCGATCAACCACGGCCTTGCGCAGGTCGCGGCCATCGACGAGGACCGCATCCTGCGCCTGATCCGCGGGGTCATCAGCGCCACCCTGCGCACCAACGCCTACGCCGAGGCTGGACGCGAGGCGCTTGCCTTCAAGCTCGATTCCAGCCTGGTGCCGGGTCTGCCGGCGCCGGTGCCGTGGCGCGAGATCTGGGTCTATTCGCCACGCGTCGAGGGCATCCACCTTCGCGGCGGCCCGGTCGCCCGCGGGGGGCTGCGCTGGTCGGACCGGCGCGACGACTTCCGCACCGAGATCCTGGGGCTGATGAAGGCGCAGGTGGTGAAGAACGCCGTCATCGTGCCGACCGGCGCCAAGGGCGGTTTCTACCCCAAGCAGCTTCCGCCGACCTCCGATCGCGACGCCTGGCTGGCGGAAGGCACTGAATCCTATCGCACCTTCATACGCGCCTTGCTGTCGGTCACCGACAACATTGTCGACAACAAGATCATCCACCCCGACGGCGTCACCATCCGCGATGGCGAGGACCCTTATTTCGTAGTCGCGGCGGACAAGGGCACCGCCAGCTTCTCCGACGTCGCCAACGAGATTGCCGTCAGCCGCAAATTCTGGCTCGGCGACGCTTTCGCTTCGGGCGGCAGCCAGGGCTACGACCACAAGGCGATGGGCATCACCGCCCGCGGCGCCTGGCTCTCCGTCCAGCGCCACTTCCTAGAGCTCGGCACCGACGTCCAAACGCAGCCGATCCGCGTCGCCGGCGTTGGCGACATGTCGGGCGACGTGTTCGGCAACGGCATGCTGCTCTCCAAAGCGCTGAAGCTCGTCGCGGCGTTCGACCACCGCCACATCTTCCTGGATCCGGATCCCGATCCGGCGAAGAGCTGGGAAGAGCGCAGCCGCATGTTCAACCTGCCGCGCTCAAGCTGGGCCGATTACGACGCCTCGCTGATCTCGAAGGGGGGCGGCGTGTTCCCGCGCACGCAAAAGGTGATCCCGCTCAGCCCTGAGATTCGCGCCCTGCTCGACATACAGGCGGAGGAAGTGGATCCGCCGACGCTGATGAGCGCGATCCTCAAGGCGCCGGTCGATCTGCTCTGGTTCGGCGGCATCGGCACCTACCTCAAAGCCAAGGCCGAGGCGCATTCGGAGGTGGGCGATCCGGGCAACGACGCGATCCGCGTCAACGCGTCGGAGCTTCGCGCAAAAGCGATCGGCGAGGGCGCAAACCTTGCCATCACCCAGGCCGGCCGCATCGAATTCGACCAGGCCGGCGGCCGGATCAACACCGACTTCATCGACAATTCGGCAGGCGTCGATTGCTCGGACAACGAGGTCAACATCAAGATCCCGCTCAACCAGGAGATGGCGAACGGCAGCCTGACGTTCGAGAAGCGCAACGCGCTCCTGTCCGAGATGACCGATGCGGTTGCCGACATCGTGCTGGAGGATAACCGCCTCCAGACGCTCGCTTTGTCGATCGCCGAGCGCGGCGGCGCCGATGCCTTGCCGCCGTTGGTGCGGGCGATCGAGATCCTGGAAGATAGCGGACGCCTCAACCGCCAGGTTGAGGGGCTCGAAAGTAATGAGGAGCTGCTCCGCCGCGCCCAGGACAATCGCGGGCTCAGCCGCCCCGAACTGGCGGTCCTGCTTTCGACGACCAAGCTCGCGCTGCAGGCGGCCCTGGAAGCCGGCAAGATCACCGAAGATCCGACGCTGACGCCCGAACTCTGCGCGGCATTCCCGGCCGTCATGCAGGAGCGGCACTCCGACGCAATCCAGCAGCATCGCCTGCGCCGCCAGATCATCGCGACCAAGGTCGCCAACCGCTTCGTCAACCGGCTCGGGATCACTGCCGTTTTCTCGCTGACGGAAGAGGAGGGCGCTTCGTTCGGCCAGGCCGCCGCCTGCTTCGTCGCGGCCGAGCGGCTGTTCGACATGGACCGCCTGTGGCGAGCGCTCGACACGCTGGACATGGCCGAGGAGGTGCGCCTCGAACTCTTCGATCAGGCGAGCCAGGGCCTGCAGTTCCACATTGCGGACCTGCTGCGCAATACCTCGGCAGCGACCAAGATCGTCACCATCGTCGAGACGCTGCGTCCCGGTCTCGACCAGCTCAGCGAGGCCTTGAGCGGCCTGCTGCGCGAGGAAGCGCGCAACCAAGCGGGCTCGCAGCGCGCCCGGCTGCTCGCACTCGGCGCGCCGCCGGAGATCGTGGACCAGATCGTCCGCCTGTTCGAACTCAACGGCGCCGTCGGCATCGCGACGCTCGCTCAAAAGCTCGGCAAGGACCCGATCCTTCTCACCCGCGCGTACACGAAGCTCGGCGAGGCGCTCGGCCTCGATTGGGCGCAGGCGGCGGCCAACCGCTTCGCCGCGCGCGACCAGTGGGAGCGCCTGCTCACCGCCGGGCTTGCCCGCGACTTCGAGCAACTCCGCCTCGAATTCCTGGAGCGCCGCAAAACCGCCGATCCCAAGGCCGCGGTCGACCAATGGGTCAGCGCCCAGGGCCCCCGCATCGACCAGTTCCGCCGCCTCGTCGACCGCGCTCGCACCTCCTCGGTCACCACTGCCCCGATGCTCGCCCAGATCGCGACGCAGGCAAGAGTGCTGCTGGGAAGGTGAGAACTCCCTCTCCTCAGCGGGGAGAGGGCTTTACTTTCTCAGTGTCACTGGCGGGTCCGCGACCGCTCGAACAGCCAGACACGGATGGCACTGCCGAGATTAGGCGGGTTCGGCGTCTGAACGCGCTCGGCGTCGATGCGGGCCACGAGTGCGTTGACCGGCAGCGAGTCTTCCGCCGCCGCCTCTTGCAAGGCTTCCCAAAACACCGGCTCAAGACTGATCGACGTCGCATGCCCGGCGATCATCATCGATCGCTTGATCGGGCCTGAGAAGCGGGCCCCCATCAAAGTACCACTTTGATGGGCATCAATACATGTGCTGCCCGCCATTGATGCTGAGCGTCGAGCCCGTGACGAACCCCGCATCCTCGCCGCACAGGAAGACGACGCCGCGGGCGATCTCTTCCGCCTTGCCGAGCCGGCCGACCGGGATGCGCGCGACGATCTTGGCGAGCACGTCCTCCGGAACCGCGGCGACCATCTCAGTATCGATGTAACCCGGCGCGATCGCGTTCACGGTGATCCCGGCGCGGGCGCCTTCCTGCGCCAGCGCCTTGGTGAAGCCGTGGATGCCGGACTTGGCAGCGGCATAGTTCACTTGGCCATATTGCCCGGCCTGGCCGTTGATCGAGCCGATGTTGACGATCCGGCCGAACTTGCGGCTGGTCATCCCGTCGAACACCGCCTTGGCCATGTTGAAGCAGCCGCCCAGATTGACGTCGATCACTTCGTCCCAAGCCTGGCGCGTCATGCGCTTCATCGTGCCGTCGCGCGTGATGCCCGCATTGTTGACCAGCACGTCCACCGGCCCAAGCTCGCTCTCGATCCTCTGCACGCCCGCCATGCAGGCCTCATAGTCGGAGACGTCCCACTTATAGGCTCTGATCCCAGTGCGGCTGGTGAAGTCCTGTGCCTTCTGGTCGTTGCCTGCATAGTTGGCGGCGACGGTCAGGCCCTGGTCCCTCAAGGCGAGGCTGATCGCCTCGCCGATGCCGCGGGTCCCGCCGGTGACGACTGCAACGCGTGCCATTTTTCTCTCTCCTGCTTTTTCTTATGGCGTGGCCTTATGCAGCGTTCACCCACCCGGCAAGTTCCCGGGCGATCAGGGCGCGCAGCATGACAGTGCCGGGCTCGGAGTCGTTGAGGCAGGGGAGGTAGGCGAAGTCGGTCCCCCCGGCCTCCATGAACGTCTCGCGCCCGCGGATCGCCAGTTCCTCCAGCGTCTCCAGGCAATCGGCGGAGAAGCCCGGCGCCAGGATCGCGACGCGCTTCACCCCCTGTCCGGGCATCGCGGCGAGCGTCACGTCGGTCGCGGGCTCCAGCCACTTCGCCCGCCCGAAGCGGGACTGGAAGGTGACGGTGAGATCCCGCCCCGAAGCCTCGCTCAGCAGCCGCGCCGTCTTCCGGCAATGGCAGTGATAGGGATCGCCCAGCTCGAGCGTCCGCTGCGGCATGCCGTGGAAGCTGGCGAAGATCGCCTGCGGCTCGAAATCCAGCGCCGCCAAGCCTGCTTCCAGCCTGTCCCTCAGCGCCTCGATGTAGAGCGGCGCGTCGTGGTAAGGCGGCAGCGTCCGCACCGCGGGCTGCCAGCGCATTGTCGCGAGGTGCCGGAACGCGGCATCGTTCGCCGTCGCCGTCGTGGCCGCGCAATATTGCGGATAGAGCGGCGCCAGCAGGATGCGCTCGCAGCCCTGCCGCTTCAGCGCATCGATCCGCTCGGCGATCGCAGGCCGGCCGTAGCGCATTGCATAATCGACGATCACCTCATCGCCGAGCGCCCCTTCCAGCGCGCGGGCCTGACGCCGCGTG
>NZ_CADCWD010000003.1 GCF_902806315.1 uncultured Sphingosinicella sp. | reverse complement strand
ATCGCTGCCGCTGGTCTTCGGCAGCGCGTTCGCCCTCGGCGGGTGCGTCTAAGCCGGGCTGGCACCGGCGATGGTCAAGGCGGTGCGGGAGACGGGCGGGCAGGGGTGCTATGCCGGCGAGTATCTCGCGCCCGCCGCCGAGGAAGCGTGCCGGGGGCGGGCGGCTCGGCATGGGCGGTCCACACGGCTTGACTCGAAGTCTACATAGGTAGAGTTAGTGCCTATGGCTCGAGTTCGCCCCTTGTCCGAACATGCTCGCACGCTCCTTGTGTCGCTGGCGTCGTCGGGCAGGGAATGGCGTCACGGCTACGATCTCGCGCGATCGACCGGGCTAAAATCGGGGACGCTCTACCCATTGCTGATCCGGCTGGAGGGCCAGGGCTATCTCGAGGCTGAATGGCAGCCGCCGGCCGGTCCGGGGCGGCCGCCGAGGCATGCATACCGGCTCACCGACCAGGGCATGCGGTTCGCCCGCGATGCCGTGCCGGCTCAAGCACCCGCCTTCCCGTCCGGTGGACCGCGCAAGGTGCAGGCGTGAAGGCCGGCTTGAGCAGGCGGATCGCTGTCGGCGTCGGCCGGGCGCTTCACTTCATATTTCCGCGTCATCAATCCCCTTGGCCGAGGGCGATGATGCACGAGATCGCCGAGGTGGAGGGGGATGCGGAAGCGCTCAGGTTCGCGCTCGGATGCGCCTGGGTCGCGATCGTCCAGAGGGCCGGCTTCGCCCGCTGCCTTGCACAAGCGATATTGGCGCGATGGAGCGCATCGATTTTCGAGAGGAGAATAAGGATGAGCGACGAGCATCTGAGCAGCCTGCTGAAGAATCCACGGTCGCTGGGCGTTGCGTGCGCTGTCGCGGCAACCGGTCTCGGCCTGGCCCATCTCGCCGCGGCGGGCGCCCCGGGCCGCTACCTTGCGATCAATGCCGCGGCGCTGCTTTTGGGACTGGTCGCCTTTTCCGGGATTGCGAAGTCGCCATGGAATTCGGATCGGGCCCCCGGTGGGCTGGTGCTGGCACTTAGCTTCGTGCTGATCGCAACCGCGCTGTTCGGTGTGTCCGTGGATGGGGCGTCCCGTTGGGTCCAGGTCGGTCCGCTCGGCGTCCAGATGAGCCTGGTCGTCCTGCCGGCGATGATCGTCGTGTTCGCCTTCCGCCGCGATCTGCCCGGCGGCATCGGCATGATCCTTGCGGCCGCCGCATTGGCGCTCCAGCCCGACCGCGGGATGGCAGGAGCGCTTGCGCTCAGCCTGGCGGCGCTGGCCCTGGTGAAGCCGGGCCGCTGGGTTGCCGCCTCGTCGATCGCGGCGATCGTCGCCTTTGGGGTGACGCTGCTTCGCCCCGATACGCTGCCTGCCCGGGCCCATGTGGATCAAATCCTTTATTCCGCTTTCGAGACTCACGCGCTGGCTGGAGCTGCCGTGTTGACGGGCGCTTTGCTGCTCATCGCCCCGGCGCTCGCAGGTCTGGCGCGGGGTGGCGACAGGATGGCCGTTCATGTGGCATTTGGCACTGCATGGCTGGGGATGGTGGCCGCGGCTGCACTCGGCAACTACCCGACGCCGGTCGTGGGCTATGGTGGAAGCGCGGTGCTCGGCTACCTGCTCAGCCTTGCGTTTCTGCCCCGAGCGGCACGATCAGAGGCCCGCGTCGAGGACGCGAAGAGTGGCGAGCCACTGGCCAAGGACGTCCATGGCAGCCACATGAGCTTGGGCCTGGGCATCGGGTGACCTTGCGATGAAGGCCGGCGAAGGCGGGCAACTCCCGCCGAGCGCTCGCGTTGACCCTTCCTAAAGCACTGCCCCACGGAGCCGTCTCATGCGCAAGTCATTGCTGCCGCTGGTCTTCGGGGGCGCGCTCGCGCTGGGCGGCTGCGTCTATGCCGGGCTCGCGCCGGCGGTGGTCGAGGCGGTGCGGGAGACGGGCGGGCAGGGGCGCTATGCCGGCGAGTATCTCGCGCCGGCCGCCGAGGAAGCGTGCCGGGGGCGGGCGGCTCGGCATGGGCGGGTCGAGATCACCCGCGTCGAACCGCACAATCCGGGCACGATGCGGGTCTATGGCACGATCGAGGATCCCTACCGCGTGCGGGACCGCAGCTTTTCCTGCCTGTTCCGCAGCGACGGGAATATCGGCTATTTTCGGCTGAGCTAGCGCCGGGCGCGGGCCTGAGATTTCGCTGTCCTATTTCTCACCTATATGGTTATCTCTGATTCGCTGAAGCGGGATCGGGAGGTAGCAATGCGAGAGGGCGGGAGCGGGTCGTCGGGAATTTCGCGGCCTTCGGTTGGGGGGCCCTCCCTCTCTCGCGGTGCGGGAGCGTGACGATGGTGAAGCCTCGCTTCGACGGGTTTACGGGGCCCAAGCGGCGGCGGTTCATTGCAACGCTGGCGAAGACCGGCTGCTTTTCCGACGCGGCCCGGGTGGCGGGGGTGTCTCGCAACACGGCGATGCGGTGGCGGGGAAAGGATGCGCGCTTCGCCTCGCTCTGCGCGGCGGCGATCGACAAGGCGGCGGGGCACCTCGAGACGCTTGCCTGGGAACGGGCTGTGACCGGGATCGAGGAGCCGGTGATCCATTATGGCAAGCTGGTTGGCACGCGGATCAAGCGGTCGGACGCGATCTTCCGGATGCTGCTGATGGCTTCCAACCGGGGGAAATATGGGCGGATGGGAGCGGCGAACCGGTCGGCGATCGAGCGCGAGCTGAGGGCGAAGGTGGAGGCCGAGGTGCGCGCCCGCCTGCTGCCGCGGGTCGCGACCAACCAGGAGGTGCTCGACGCGCTGGTGAAGCGGCTCGCGGCGTTCGGGGTGCGAGTGGCGGCCGAAGAGGAGAAGCGGGAGCGGGAGCAAGGCGAGACGGAGGAGGGGTGAGGGGTGAGGGGGGGGCGGCTCTCTCCTCCGCAGCGTTAACGGATTTCACACGCTGAGCTGGCAGGCAGGCCCGAAGGCTCTTTTCCGGGGGGATATTCGGCCCATGATATGCGTGCGCAAAGAGGATCTGCGGCTCGGGATGTTCGTCCAGTCGCTGGAAGGGTCCTGGTTCAACCATCCGTTCTGGCGGTCCAAATTCCTGCTGGAGGAGATGGACGACCTGCGCGCACTGCAGAGCAGCGACATCGACAGCGTGTGGGTGGACGAGGAGAAGAGCCTCGCGCCGGCGATCGCGCATCTGACGGGTGGGGCGGCTCCGGCGGCGGCGGAAGCGGAAGCGGAGGTTGAGCTCAGCCCGATCGAGAAGCTGCGGGCGGAGCTTGCGCCGGCGGCGCCGGTGAAGCTTGCCGACGCAGCGAAGCCCAAGCGGGTGGCGGTGGGCAACGAGTTCCAGGCGGCGGCGGGCGTGCTCAAGGACTGCAAGGCGGCGGTGGGCGAGCTCTTCGCGCGGATCCAGAACGGCGAGGGCGAGCAGGCGATCGAGGATGCGGCGCCGGTGGTGAGCGGGATTGCGGAGTCGGTGGAGCGCAACCCGGACGCGCTGATCACCTTGCTGCGGGTGCGGAGCCTCGATGAATATACGTACATGCATTCGATCGCGGTCAGCGCGCTGATGATCAACCTGGCGCGCCAGCTCCAGCTGCCGCCCGATTATGTGAAGCAGGCGGGGACGGCGGGCCTGTTCATGGACGTCGGCAAGGCGTTTCTGCCGCCCGAGCTGCTGAGCAAGCGCGGCGCCTATTCGGACGCGGACAGGGCAGAGATGCAGCGCCACGCCCAGCTCGGCTCGGATGCGGTGAAAGCGTCCGGCGACCTCTCCAAGATGGTTGCAGACGTGTGCCTCCACCATCACGAGCGGTTCGATGGAACCGGCTATCCGCACCGCCTCAAGGGCGACGACATCAGCCTGTTCGCGCGGATGGCGGCGATCTGCGACACCTATGACGCGCTCGCTTCGGAGCGGCCGCACCGGCCGGCGCGCGGGCCCGCCGACGCGGTGGCGGACATGTACAAGCTCAAGGGCTATTTCGACGAAAGCGTGCTGACCAACTTCATCCGCAGCATCGGCATCTATCCGGTCGGGAGCCTGGTGCGGCTCGAGTCGCGGATGCTGGGCTGCGTCTCGGCGCAGCGGCGGGACGAACTCACCAAGCCGGTGGTGCGGGTCTTCTATTCGATCCCGCAGGGCGCGCATGTGCCTGTGCACGAGCTCGACCTGGCCGAAGTGCCGTCGCCCGACCGCATCGTCGCGCGCGAAGAGCCGGGGCGGTGGGGGCTCGCGGACTGGGACAGCTTCGCACTGACGATCCTGCAGGGGCAAAAGGCGAAGCGCGCCGCCTGAGGCGCAGCGTCTCGGACTGAACCGAAGCGGCGCGGGAGGAGAGCCGTTCCGGAACCGGCTCGTTGCGGGGGCGTTCTTTTCTGCAAACCCGAACGACAAGGAGGCACAGATGGCCTGCAATCACGTTCCGGGGGGCGGACGGACCCTCATTCGCATCGCGGCTATGGCGGATGCGCGGCGCTTCCAGCCGGCGAGGTTCCGAAACGGGCCGAACGAGAACCAGGCCGCCGAAAAACTCCCAAAGTCTCGATGATCGCCGCGAAGTGAGGCTTCGCGGCGATTGATCGAACCGGTGGGCACCGCCGGACCCGACAGGTGCTGTAGCGAAAACAGACGGAGGAGCGACCCCAACAGGGCCGCTCCTTCGCGCGTGCCCGGCCGGTGACAGACTGAGCGCTTCATGCGAACAGTTTCGGAATGCGGCGGGTGATCGGCAAACGCGGTTTGAAGCGCCTTGGCCTGGCGCTGCTGCTGCTCGTGCTGCTGATCCTTGCGGCGCTGCTGATCTGGGAGCGGACCGGGATCGAGCGGGCCGAGGCGCCGCCGGGGCGGGCTTACGACGTGACGATCGTGCGGGACCGGTTCGGCGTGCCGCACATTTTTGGAAGCCGCGATGCAGACGTGGCCTATGGGCTCGCTTACGCCCATGCGGAGGACGATTTCGCCACCATCGAGGAAGTGCTCGCGATGACGCGCGGTCGCCTCGGTGCGATCACCGGGGCCGAGGGCGCGGCGACGGACTTCGTGGCGGCTTTGCTGGACGTGCGCGGAACGGTGGACCGGCACTACGCGAAGCAGCCCGCCGACGTGAGGGCGCTGCTCGAGGCTTATGCGGCGGGGCTCAACCGCTACGTCGAGAAGCATCCGGGCGAGGCACGGCTCGACGGGCTGTTTCCGTTGAACGGGCGGGATGTGGCGGCGGGTTTCGTGCTGCGCTCGCCCTTCTTCTTTGGGCTCGACACGGTGATCGGCGCGCTGGCGCAGGACGAGGAGCTGCGGCCCGAGCGCGGCGCTCCGTTGCCCGACGCCCCCAACGTCACGCCGGGCGGGCCGGAGGAAATCGAGAACGGCTCCAACGCCTTTGTGGTGGCGCCGTCGCGGTCGGCGGACGGGGCGACGCGGCTGGTGTCGAACGCCCACCAGCCCTGGTCCGGCGGCGTCGCCTGGTATGAAGCGGTTGTGCACAGCCGCGAAGGTTGGGACTTTGCCGGCGCGCTGTTCCCGGGTTCCCCTTTCCCGCTGCTGGGGCACAACCGGACGCTCGGCTGGACCAACACGGTCAACCGGCCGGACCTGATCGACGTCTACAAGCTCGTGCTGGACGAGAGCGGCACGCGCTACCGCTTCGACGGCAAGTGGCTGCCGCTCCAGAGCCGGCGCATCGTGCTGCGAGTGCGGATGGGACCGGTGCTGGTGCCGGTGCCGCGCACGATCCACCGTTCGGTGCACGGCCCGGTGCTGGTGAATGAGAAAGGCGCGTTCGCGATCCGCTATGCCGGCGCCGACCAGTTGAAGATGGTCGAGCAATATTACCGGCTGAACAAGGCGCGCAATTTCGCTGAATGGCAGGAGGCAATGCGCATCCAGGGCGTGCCGGCGACCAACTTCCTCTATGCGGATGCGGGCGGCAACATCGCCTTTTTCTACAACGGCTTGTTTCCGGACCGGCGGCCCGGGTTCGACTGGGACAAGGTGCTGCCGGGCGATACATCGGCGGCCTTGTGGACGCGGACGCTGCCGTTCGAGCGCGTGCCGCGGCTCGTCAATCCGGCGAGCGGTTATCTGATCAACGCGAACAATACGCCCTTTCGGGCTGCAGGGCCGACGTCGGAGCTGAACCCCGGCGCCTTCTCACCTTTGCTCGGCATCGAGACGGACTTCACCAATCGCGGCGTGCGATCGATCGAGCTGATGGAAGCGGATCCCTCGATCAGCGAGGCCGAGCTGGAGCGGATCAAATATGACACCACCTTCAGCCGCAGCTCGTACCTGGCAACGTGGCTGCGCGCGATCGCGGCGCTGGATGTTCGCGACCAGCCCGAGCTTCGGCAGGCCCAAGCCTTGCTGGCCTCATGGGACTGGAACCTGGACGGCAAGGGTCCGGCCGATGCCCTCGCCTGCCTGCTCATCCGACCGGCGAACCGGCAGCATTATCGCCGCCTCACGCCACCGGACGCTCGCGGGGAGCTGGCCAAGGCGGCGGA
>NZ_CADCWD010000002.1 GCF_902806315.1 uncultured Sphingosinicella sp. | reverse complement strand
ACGTTTGGCGACGCAATGCGCGAGGTCGGCGGGCGCAAGCACCGCCGAAGCGAGGCCTGCCTCCGCCACCGCACGCGGCATTCCCCACACTGCCGAGCTACGCTGGTTCTGGACAAGGATGGAGCCGCCTCGGTCGACGACGCGAGCGCTGCCGACAAGGCCGTCCCGGCCCATCCCACTGAAAATTACGCCAATGGCGCTTTTGCTATAGCTCTCGCTGACCGCCCACAGCATCGGATCGACCGAAGGAAGGCAGCCGGAGCTTGCCGGCACCTGGCTCAACCTGACTCGCACAACGGTCCCGGAGCGCTCCAAGCCGAGATGCGCATCCCCTGGGGCGATGAATATCTGCTCCGGTTGCAGCGTCATCCCTTCTTCGGCGACACGTGACGTGCGGCCGGACGCCGCCTCGATCTGGCGCGCGAAGAAGGGCATGAACACGGCCGGCAGATGCTGAGTGACGAGAATGGGCGCGCCGATCCGCGACGGCAAAGCCCGAAGAAACTCGCCAATCGCATGCAGACCGCCGGTGGATGCCCCGAGAGCGAGACAACCAAGCTTATATTGGGTCAGCGGGCGCAGGCTGAAGGCGGCCATTTCCGACGACGCGGAAGAAGGCGCGGTTCCGGCCCGAAACGACGCTCTGCCAATCCTGCGGAGGCGCTCGGCCAAGACGTCAGCGAAGCGGCCTCCGAAACTTCCAGTACCTGGCTTGGGAAGCGTATCGGCAGCGCCAAGCGCAAGCGCCTTGACCGTGGCCTCGGCACCGTCCTCGGCCAGCGAGGAGACGATCAGCACCTGAGCGCCGGCGCCTTCGCGCAGGATGTCTGGAAGCACATCGAGCCCGCTGGTGCCGGGCATCTCGACGTCCAACAGGACGATATCGACCTTGAGCGTCTTTAAAGCATCGAGCGCCTCGCGGGCATTGCTCGCGAGCGCGACGACTTCGAATTCCTTGTGGCTCGACAGCATGCGCGACAGCACGGCCCGCGCGATCTGGGAATCGTCGACGATCATCAAACGGATCGGGGCCTTGCCCGGCCACGGCGCGCCCGCCGCCGCCGTCGGCGCGGTCGCTCGAGGTGGGGTCACGCGACCCCGACGATCTGCAGCTTGCTTTCGAGCGTCTCGCGATCGAACGGCTTCATCACATATTCGTCGGCGCCGGCGTCGATCGCGGCGCGGATGTGAGCAGCGTCATTCTCGGTCGTGCAGAAGACAACCTTGGGCTGAACCTCGTAATTGGTCTGGCGCAGGTTCCGGAGGAACTCCATCCCGCTCATCACCGGCATGTTCCAGTCGAGCAGGACGACGTCCGGCATTCTCTCCTCGACGCGGTCGAGTGCCTGACGACCATCCTCGGCCTCGTCCACGCTGAAGTTGAGCGTTTCGAGGATATGGCGAGCAACCTTGCGGATGACCTTGGAATCATCGACGACTAAACAGTTTTTCATTTCCCGCACTCGCTCCCCTTCGGCCGTAGCTGCACGCTAGCGGCAAGTGGTAATGACACTCTTAACGCCGCTAGGCGGCGACTGCCGTCGGACCCCCGAGCAGGGCGCCGGTATCGACCAGCAGAAGCAGGTCTCCCTCGACGTCGACGACGCCCTTGGCCACTCGCCGCCAGCCCGCATCGAGGGCGGTGCGCACCGGCCGCACTTCGCCGGAATATTCCAGCACGTCCTCCACGCTGTCGACGAGGAGAGCGTAGGGATAGCCGTCCATCTCCACGACAATTGCGTCGCGCGGACCTGTCACCGCCGAAGAACCCAGCTCAAGGGCGGAAAGGCAGTCGATCGCGGTCAGCACCCGGCTGCGCAGGGCCGCCAGCCCCGCCACGTGCCCGGCGGCGCGCGGGATCGGCGTCAGACCTTCGAGTTCGACTACGGACTCGACGTCCTCGGCGGGGAAAGCGACGCGTTCGCCGGCGAGGCGGACGATGAGGAGAAGCGCGGTCATGTTCAGCCCTTCTTGGACGCGGTGCTGCGGCTCAAGGCTGCGAGCAGCCCCGCCCGGTCGTAGCGATAGATGCTGTCGTCATTTTCGTGCGCCAGCTCGGGATGCGAACGGATCTTGAGCAGCTTGCCCTCGGCGGGCGCAGCGGCTTCGGCCTCGGCGCTGGCGATGAGGACGTCGGCCTCGGCCGCCTCGTTCTGGCCGACCCGGACGACGCGGTAGCCCGCATTTTCGATGATCGGGCGCAGGATGTTGTTCATCCAGGGATCGTCGGCCGGAAGCGCGCAGACGGGCCTCCGAGCATCGCCGGCATCATGAGCATGGGCCCCGAAGAGCCAATAGGGATCGACGACTTCCACCTGATCTCCCGAGATCAAGGTGACGCCGCTAATTTCTCCCGCGCAAGTGGCAGGCTGGAGTTCGGGGCCGAGCTCGACCATGTCGATCACTTCGCGGAACGCATAAGCAAGTTCGGCGACACCGTCGGTGAGGCGCAGGATGCGCACCTTCTGCTCTGGCACGACCTTGGCGCCGGCGAGCGGGAGTATCCGTTCCCCGATCGCGACGCGCAGCCGGCCGGCGCTCATCTGGATCGTTTCCGCCGCGACGTCTTCAATCCGCTCGACCACGCCGAGGCGGATCGTGCGCTTGACGCCGTCCAGTCCGACGAAGAGCAGAGCCGGCGTGGTCTCGCGCCTCGCCACTTCCTCGGGCGCCTTGGCCGCGAGCTTTTCCAGATCATTCTGGTCGAGCACGACGCCCGCCGCGGCGGCGACCCCGGAAGGGTCGATAAGGAGGATGGGACTGCCGTCGTCCGCGAGCGTGGTGCCGGCATAAAGGCCTGCCGCCATGACCAGCGGCGCCGCGGGTTTCACGACCAGCTCCTCGTGGTCGAGGACGGTATCGACAGCCAGCGCATAAAGATCGCCCCCGGCCGGCTTCAGCACGATGAGGCTCTGCTCACTGGCAGAGCTCCTTTCTTCGACGCCGAGGACGCCGGCGAGGGAAGCGAGCGGAATGCGCTTGTCGCGGATGGTGACGACATGGGAGCCGCCCACCATCTCGACCCGCACCATCGCGTTCTTGCGCCGGACAATCTCCTCGATCGCGGAGCGCGGGATTGCATAATGCTGGCCGCCGGCGCTGACGGTGAGCGCCGGGATGATGGTGAGCGTCAGCGGCACGCGCAGTGTCAGTCGTACGCCGTGACCGGGTTTGCTCTCGACATCGACGACGCCGCCGATCCGTTCGATGTTGGCGCGGACCACGTCCATGCCGACGCCGCGTCCCGAGATGGCGGTGATTTCGGCTGCCGTGGAAATGCCGGCTTCGAAGATCAAAGCCGTGCGCTGAGCAGGCGAGAGGCGTTCCGCCTGCTCGGGGCTCATGAAGCCGTTGGCGATTGCCTTTCGGACGAGCTTCTCGCCATCGATGCCGCGACCATCGTCTGCCACTTCGATCAGGATCTGGTTGCCCGACTGACGTGCGCAGACCCGCAACGTGCCGGCTTCGGCCTTGCGGGCCTTGAGGCGCTCCTCGGGAGGCTCGATGCCGTGATCGATCGAGTTTCGCACGATGTGCGTCATCGGGTCGCGGATCATCTCGATCATCTCGCGGTCGAGCTCGACATCGCCGCCGTCCACTTCGAGGGTAACCTGCTTGCGAAGCTCGCCCGACAGGTCGCGGACCATGCGAGGCAGGCTGGCGAAAAGGTTGTCAATTCGCTGCATTCGCGTGCGCGTGATCGCGTCGCGCATTTCGGCGATGCAGGAGGAGACGCGCTCGAAGGCGCTTTCGACGGCCATGTCGCCGGGGCAGTCGCGGAGACGCCGGGCGAGCTCGTTGCGCGCGAGCACCATGTCTGAGACGCCGCTCATCATCCGGTCGAGAAGATCGACGGAGAGGCGGATGCTGCGAATGGCCTTGCGGCTGTCGAGTGACGCAACCGAGCCGCCGGCTTCGGCTTTCTGGACCGGCTCATGCTTTTCGCTCAGCGCCTCGATGAGCTGCCCGTCGTCGGCGCTCGAAATGGACTCGCCAGTTTCGAGCGCGTGGACCAGCTCACCGATTCGGTCGAGGACGGCAAGGACGGCGCTCACCAGGCGGTGGTCGGCGCCGCGCTTGCCGGCGCGGACGTCGGCCAGGACATCCTCGGCGGCATGGCTCAAAGCCTCGAGCCGCGGCAGGTCGAAGAAGCCGCAATTGCCCTTCACGGTGTGAACGAAGCGGAAAATCTCGTCGAGGCGCGCGCGATCGTCCGGCGCGGCTTCCCAGGCGACGATCTCCCCGCCCAAAGCCTCGAGCATATCGCGGGTTTCAGCGATGAATTCGTTGAGCAGATCTTCCATTGAGCCCCATCCGAGCGCGTGCACGGGGCCTTATGGAGAAGCGTTGGTAAAGGAGGCGTTTACCCGCGCCTGAAGATCAAGACGGCAACGAGGCTCCGAGCAGCAGCATTCCGGCTTCGCCGTCCATCACCTGCACCTCGCCGCCGCCGTCGCTGGCGAGGCAATGGACCAACCAGGCGGCCGCAGCCCGGGGCGCGATCGAGTCCTCGGAGGTCTTGCCGACCAGCACCTGCTTCAATTCCGGATCAAGCACGATCCGGGGGCCCTCGGCGCGGACGACGATGTCGAGGCCGTTGCCGTGGCGCTCCGCGCCGACGTCCAGCCGGCCGCCGCGCACGAGCGCATCGCCGGCGATGAGGACCAGGTTTAGCAGCACTTTGAGCGCCGACTTGCTCATCGTGGGATCGTCGACCATCCAGCCCAGCTGGATGCGGCCGTCGCCGCCGAACAGGCCCTCGATGGCGACGCGGGCCTCGCGCGTATCGACCTCATCGGCGAAGCCGCCCGCTGCGCCGAAAGCGAGCCGGAAGAATTTGAGCTTGTTCGCCGATGCCCGGGCGCTCTCGCTCAGCAAATCGAGGCAGCGGGCGCGCATTTCGGGGTCGTGCTCGTCCGCCAGCAGCTCGATGCCGTTGTTGAGCGCGCCGACGGGACTCAGCAGGTCATGACAGAGTCGCGAACACAGCAAGCTCGCGAATTCATACGATTTCATGTGGTTACAGGCCCCTGTCGTGTCGGCGCCCTATTGGCGCTTGGCGGCACAGCTTGCAAGGCGATGGTTGCAAAGCCGTTAACCTTGATTCCGGGCGCCGTTCCGCGTTGCCCTCACTTGAAAATCCCGGCCTTCTCCCCACATCTTTCCTCCGGTGGACAGGGGGATGTCGATCATACGCGCGGCGATTTCCGCGGATGCCGCGGGCTGGCGGCTGGATCGTGCGCTTGCCGCGGCGATCCCGACGATTTCGCGCGAACGTTTGAAGGCGCTGATCAGCAGCGGCGAAGTCCGCGATGAGGCTGGCGCGCAAGTCCGCGACCCCGCTTCAAAGGCACGTGCGGGCGATTACGAGGTGCGCGTTCCCGCCCCCACCCCGGCCCACAATGTGGCCCAGGATATTGCGCTGGAGATCGTGTTCGAGGACGATCATCTCCTCCTCGTCGACAAGCCGGCCGGCCTGGTGGTGCACCCTGCGGCCGGGAACCTGGACGGGACGCTGGTGAACGCGCTCCTCCACCATTGCGCGGGGCGCTTGTCCGGGATCGGCGGCGTGGCGCGTCCGGGCATCGTGCACCGGATCGACAAAGATACGTCGGGGCTGCTGGTGGTCGCTAAGACCGATGTGGCGCACGAGGGTCTCGCGGCGCAGTTTGCGAGGCACAGCATCGACCGGCGCTATCTGGCGATTGTGGCCGGGGTGCCGAACCCACCGGAAGGCAAGGTCGAAGCGGCGCTCGCCCGTTCTTCGGCGAACCGGCAGAAGATGGCGATTGTGGCGGAAGGCCGCGGCAAGCGGGCGGTGACCCACTACAGGCTGGTTCAGCCGCTCAAGGAAGCGGCGCTCGTGGAGTGTAGATTGGAGACGGGGCGTACGCACCAGGTGAGGGTCCATATGACCTCGCTCGGGCACCCGCTTCTCGGCGATCAATCATATGGACGCGGCAGAATCGTTCACCGTGAGTTGCTCAATCAATTGGACTTCAAGAGGCAGGCGCTGCACGCAGCCGAACTGGGTTTCGTGCATCCGGTCTCCAGGGAATCCTTGTCGTTCAAAAGCGCCCTTCCGTCGGATATGCAGGAACTGTTCAGGGCGCTTACCGTATAGAAACCACGTTCCGGATAGGCCTCAACGGCTTACCGGCCAGGGAGAATAGGTGATACATGGCAAGCGGTCGCTACCTGGCCGAGATCAAGAAGTTTCCGATCCTCGCCCCTGAGGAGGAGTATATGCTCGCCAAGCGCTGGACCGAGCATCAGGACACTGGCGCTGCGGCCAAGCTGGTCAACTCGCACCTTCGTCTCGTGGCGAAGATCGCAATGGGCTATCGCGGCTACGGCCTGCCTGTCGCCGAGCTGATCTCGGAGGGCAATATCGGCCTCATGCAGGGTGTGAAGAAGTTCGAGCCCGAAAGGGGCTTTCGCCTCGCAACCTACGCGATGTGGTGGATTCGCGCCTCCATCCAGGAATTCATTTTGCGCAGCTGGTCGCTCGTGAAGATGGGCACCACGGCGTCGCAGAAGAAGCTCT
>NZ_CADCWD010000001.1 GCF_902806315.1 uncultured Sphingosinicella sp. | reverse complement strand
CCTCCGCCGCCTCCGCCGCCGGTGGTCCAAGGTCCCTTCATCGTGTTCTTCGATTGGGATCGTTCGGACATCACGCCGCAGGCTGCCGCGATCCTCGACAACGCCGCCGCTGCCTACCAGCAGACCGGTTCGGCGCAGGTCGTGCTCGCAGGTCACGCGGATCGTTCGGGTTCGGCGCAGTACAACGTGGGTCTCTCGCAGCGTCGTGCCGACTCTGTGCGGTCCTACCTTGCCGGCCGCGGCGTGCCTGAAGGCGCCCTGGCGACCGAAGCGTTCGGTGAGAGCCGTCCGCTGGTCGAAACCGCCGACGGTGTCCGCGAGCCGCAGAACCGGCGCGTGGAAATCACCTTCGGTCCGGGTGCGGGCATGTAAGGAGATCCGGTCAAAGTTTTACTTTGACCGGGTTCAAGAAAAAGGAAGGAGTCGGTCCGCGAGGGCCGGCTCCTTTCCTTTGCACCATCCACAACTGACGGCTGCTTGGGCCCGCTGCACTTGGCTCTATCAAGCGCCAAGGAGCTTTGATAAGCGAGCTCCGCTTTTCCTCTCCAGGATTTTGCCATGCGCATTGCGATGATCGGAACCGGCTATGTCGGGCTGGTTTCCGGAGCCTGCTTCTCGGACTTCGGCCATCATGTCACCTGCGTCGACAAGGACGTGTCGAAGATCGAGGCGCTGGAGCGCGGCGTGATGCCCATCTTCGAGCCGGGGCTCGATCAGCTCGTCGAACGCAACGTCCGCGGAGGAAGGCTCACCTTCACCACGAACCTCGCGCAAGCCGTCTCGGATGCCGATGCGATTTTTATCGCCGTTGGAACTCCTTCCCGGCGTGGCGATGGGCATGCTGACCTCAGTTATGTCTTTGGAGCAACCGAGGAGATTGCGCGCGCGCTGAAGAAGCCGGCGGTAGTGGTTACCAAATCGACGGTGCCGGTAGGCACGGGCGACGAGGTGGAGCGGATCATCCGGGAGACGGCGCCGCAGGCGCAGGCCTGGGTCGTGTCCAATCCGGAGTTTCTCCGTGAGGGTGCGGCGATCGAGGATTTCAAGCGGCCCGACCGGATCGTGGTCGGGACCGACGATCCGCAGGCCGCGGAGATGATGCGGGAGGTTTACCGTCCCCTTTATCTCAACAAGTCGCCGCTGGTGATCACCAGCCGGCGCACGGCAGAGCTGATCAAATATGCGGCGAACGCATTCCTCGCCACCAAGATTACTTTCATCAACGAGATCGCGGATCTGTGCGAGGCCGTCGGCGCGGACGTGCAGGATGTCGCGCGTGGGATTGGCCTAGACAACCGGATCGGTTCGAAGTTCCTTCACGCCGGGCCGGGTTATGGCGGGTCGTGCTTCCCCAAGGACACGATCGCGCTGCTGAAGACCGCCGAAGATCACCAGGCCCCGCTCCGGATCGTGGAGTCCGTGGTCAAGGTAAACGATCTTCGAAAGCGGGCCATGGGCCGCAAGGTGATACAGGCGCTCGGCGGCGAAGCCCGCGGCAAAACGGTCGCGCTACTAGGCCTGACCTTCAAGCCGAACACGGACGACATGCGCGACGCACCCTCGCTGAGCATCGTGCAGGCTCTGCAAGATGCCGGAGCGACCGTGCGCGGCTATGATCCTGAAGGCATCGAGCAGGCGCGCGCGATGATGGCCAGCGTAGACTATTATGACGATCCCTACGAAGCGGCCGAAGGCGCAGATGCCGTTGTGCTGGTCACCGAATGGGACGTTTTGCGAGCGCTCGATCTGCGGCGCCTGGCTCGATCGATGGCGCAGCCGATCCTTGTGGATCTGAGAAACGTCTATCCGGTCGAAGACGTGGAGAATGCAGGTCTCCACTGGCATGGGATCGGCAGGCCGTCGCGCCCGCACTGAGCGAAACTGTTTCGCTTCCGGCTCGTTCAAGTGGGATACTGAGGAGAGGAAGATGAAGCGGCTGTCATTGATGTTCGCTACTACGCTCGTGACCGGAACCGCAGCATGCGCGCCCAGTGAGCCGCCGCTTGGTTCCGTCGCGCAAACGGCTACGGGTGGAGCCACTGCGACGGCTGATGTGCGCAGCGTCGTCGGGCAGTCGCGTGCGACCGCGACGGCGACTCAAATCGGTGACAGCATCAGGGTGAGGGTGGACGCGCAGCGCATGCCGCGCGGCACTTATGCAGCGCATGTGCACACGACGGGCGCCTGTGCGCCGCCCGATTTCAACAGCGCCGGGCCGCATTGGAATCCCACGGGGCAGCAGCATGGCCGCAACAATCCTGCCGGCATGCACAAGGGCGACCTCCCCAATCTGGCCATTGGATCGAACGGGCGAGGCAATTTCGAGTTCACGATACCTGCGGCATCTGTCTCCGGCGGCAGCACGGCCATGCTCGACGGCGACGGCGCAGCGCTCGTGATTCACTCGCAGGCGGATGACCACCGCACTGACCCGTCCGGCAATGCGGGCGCGCGGATCGCTTGCGGAGTCTTCAGGTAAACCGCGCCTCGTTGTCTATATCGGCTCGCCTGCAGCCCTGGCGCGCTCGACCTTGCTTGTCTCGAGCTCGCCGATGCGGCGCGATGCGAGCCAGAGAGCGGCAAGTGTGAAGGGCGGCACGACATAGAGGAAGAAGATGCCGGCGCTGAGGCTCTGCATCACATCCGCCATCTTGCCGGCGAAATAAGGGCCGAGCGCAAGGCCGACCATCGTGGTGCCGAGGATGTAGGTGGCGCCGGCCGTGGCCCGCATCCGGGGGAGGACGAGATCCTGGAGAGTCGCCACGGCGGCCCCGACCCAAGCGGCGCTCAGCAGATGGGAGAGCGGAAAGAGCAGGTAGAACGTCCCGACGCTGTCGGTCGTGAACATATACCAGATGATCGGCGTCGGAAGCGCGAGCGAGAGCATGTTCACGTAGAGGCGTCCGGCGGGATGGCGGCGGCGCCAGAGGTCGGAGATGACTCCGCCCATGATGACTCCGATTGCCGCGGAAAAGGCCGCCCCCCACCCGATGATCGTCGCCACTTCTTCAGCGCCGGTCAGGCCGGATATGAAGAACCCCGGCCCAGTTGGGTCGGCATAGAAGGTGCGCATCACGTATGGCGGCGTCCAGAAGCTTATCGCATAAGTGACGAAGGAGATGCTGCCGAAGGCGATCGCCAGTGCCACGACCATGGGCGTGCCCCAGATCAGGCGATAGGTGGGCTGGTCCCTGTGGCGGAGCGACTGTATCCAGGAGAAGACCGCGTAAACGCCGAGACCGTAAGCAAGCCACTGCGGCGTGTCGCCAGTAAGGCTGATGAGGCCGAACGCAGCGGCAGCCACCATCGCGAGCACAATTAGGTTCAGACGGAGCTCGCCTGGCAGACGCGCCACATTGAACAGAGTCAGCGGCGGCAGGATCGCGACCAGTTCGCGCCCGAAGTCGCGCCACGCATTCGGCCGCACCACGGGCTGAGGTAATCCATCCGACGCGCCGCGCTGCGGCTCACGAAGCGAGAGCACCCACAAAGCGAGCAGAAGACCGGGAAGGCCAACCACGAGAAAAGCGGCTTGCCAACCGGCCAGCCCGAGCGGCGCGGCAGCCGGGCTGGGATAGGCCATGTTCCAGCGGCTGATGACGAGCCCGCCGATCGGAAGGCTCAGAGCTCCGCCGATATAAAGCCCGCTGGAATAAATGGAGAGTGCAGTCGCGCGCCGCTCCTTGGGGAAGCTGTCCGATATCATCGAGTAAGCGGCGGGCGAGGCGCTTGCTTCGCCGATGCCGACGCCGATGCGGGCCACGGCCAGCATCGTGAAGCTGTTCGCAAAGGCCGAGAGCGCGGTCATGGCAGACCAGAGCGCTAGGCCCATCGCCATCAAGCGTCCGCGATACCAGCTGTCGGCGAGCCGCCCGAGCGGGATGCCGAACAGCGCGTAGAAAACCGCGAAAGCCGTTCCGTAGAGGAAGCCGATCTGCGCGTCCTCCAGCCCCAGATCCTTCTTTATGTCCTCGGCCAGGATCGAGAGGATTTGCCGGTCGATAAAGTTGATGATGTAGACAAGAACGAGGACGAAGAGGGCGTACCAGGCATAGGCACCGACGCGAACCGGCGAGTGCTCCTGCGCGCTTCGACCATCCACCAAGCGTCGTCTCCCGTTGTGGGCGCTCTTCGGCGCGTCTAGGCAGCATCTCGGTTGGGAAACGGGCGATTGTCAATGAAGCCGTCGGTGCTGTTCGTCTGCTTGGGCAACATCTGCCGCTCTCCGCTGGCGGACGCAGCATTGCGAGAGGAGGCCAGGCGTCTCGGCATGGAGGTCGAGGTGGACAGCGCTGGGACGGGCGACTGGCATGTCGGGCGGCCGCCCGATGCGCGCGCGGTGGCCACTGCCAAGCGGAACGGCGTCGACATTTCTCACCTGAGGGCGCGGCTCGTCACACCCGAGGATTTCCGTCGCTTCGACCACATCCTCGCGCTCGACGCGCAGAACCTGGCAAATCTGGAGCGGATGCAGCCGGTCGATAGCAAAGCTGAGCTCTCGCTGCTGCTCGACCATGTGGAGGGGCGGGAAGGGGAGGCGGTCGCCGATCCTTATTATGGACGCGACGAGCACTTCGATGCGACCTGGAGCGATGTCACCGCGGGGGCGAAGGCTCTGGCACGAAAGATCGCGCAAGCGGAATGACGGCCTTCACCCGCCGCGTCGCCGAGATCACCGGGACCGGGGAGGACCGGCTCGAGCGGCTGGCCGGCGGCGACCTTTCCGAGGTGCTCCTGCTGAGGCGACCTGACGGGCGCTGCACCGTAGCAAAGAGCGGCCCGGCGGTGAGCACTGAGGCAGCGATGCTGCGCTTGCTGGCAGGCAGTGGAATTCCCGCTCCCGCCGTGGAGGGGGAGCACGGCACGGTGCTGTTGCTCGAGCATGTTCCCAATGATTGCGTGTTCAGTCCGCTCGCCTGGTCCAGCATCGGGCAGTGGCTGCGCGAACTCCATGCCCGTCCAGGCGAGCTCTTTGGCTGGGCCGTGGATTACGGGATAGGGACGGCGGACCTCGACAACCGCCAGACCGGGGATTGGCCCGCTTTCTGGGCCGAGCAGCGGCTTGTTTCGACCGCGCGAACCCTGGATCGGCCTTGGCGCGAGCGCGTCGGCGCCGTGGCCAAGCGAATGCCGGACCTGCTGCCAAAAAAACCTTTCGCCTCGCTTCTGCACGGGGATCTCTGGTCCGGGAACATCCTTGTCAAGGAAGGCAAGCTCGCTGCATTCATCGATCCCGCCTGCTATTACGGCCATGCGGAGGTGGACCTCGCCATGCTGACGCTGTTCGACACCCCGCCACCCGACTTCTGGTCCGCTTATGGCGAGCTTGAACCCGGCTGGGAGGACCGACGATCGGCTTACCAGCTCTTTCCCGCGCTCGTTCACCTCAGGCTGTTCGGCCCAACCTATGGCGGAATGGTCGATCGGCTTTTGAGCCGGTTTGGGGCCTAACCGAGCGGGTAGCGCTCGACGATCGTGTAGACGGCGCCTTCCGGCGTAAGCTGGCTTTCATAGAGGCAGAAGCTGTCGACAACGAATGGGTCGCCCGACAGGCCACCGCTCGTCTCGACAAGGTGCGCGATGGGGCCGGCGCCCCGCTTCAGCCGGGCAAGAGTGATGTGAGGCGAATAGGCCCTGCCTTCCGGGCGGAGGCCCGCACGCTGGCAGGCCTGATCGACCTTCTTGTGGAGCGGCTTCAGCTCATCGTGCGGCGTCACGCCTGCCCAAAGCACCTCCGGCTGGCCACGCCGCTCGAAGCTGCCGATGCGACTGAGCGCGATTTCGAAGTGCGGGTGGTGGACCGAAGCTAAGGCCGCCGCGACATCCTCCGCAACATGCCCCTCCACGTCTCCGATGAAGCGCAAGGTGAGGTGAAGCTGGTCGTCGCTCTGCCAGCGCACGCCACTGACGCCGCCCATCAGGCCGAGCAATTGCGCGCGGACCTCCCGGGGCGGGCGAATGGCGACGAACAGACGGTGCATGCGTCGGCCCATAGCCTGAAGCAAGGCGCATCGCGAAGCCGGATCGAGCAGGTGGGAACCGCCAGGAAGTCCGGTTTTCCTTGAACCCCGGCGCACTTCGTACAATATTAACAACTAACGGCGCCAAGCTTTGCGCCGTCAAAGGAGAAGTTTGAAATGGCAAACTGGTCTGACCCGCGGGCGACCGCAGCGCCGCAGCCCGGCACGATCGGGCGCGAAAGCGTCGCATTCGACGCGGGCCTGCGGTCCTATATGCTGTCTGTTTACAATTACATGGCCTCGGGCGTGCTGCTCACGGGCATCGTCGCCATGCTGTTCGCGAACTCTGAGGTCGGCCGCAACATCCTGGTCAACGGCGGTCCGCTTCGCTGGGTGATCATGTTGGCCCCGCTCGGCTTCGTGATGGTGCTGAGCTTCGGAATCAACCGCCTGTCCACGGGCGCGGCGCAAATGCTCTTCTGGGCCTTCGCGACGGTCATGGGTCTCTCGATGGCATCGATCTTCCTGGTCTTCACCGGCCAGTCGATCGCGACGACCTTCTTCGCCACTGCGGCGGCGTTCGTCAGCCTCAGCCTGTGGGGCTACACCACCAAGAAGGATCTGTCGGCTTTCGGCACCTTCCTCATCATGGGCGTCGTCGGCCTGATCGTCGCTTCGCTGATCAATCTGTTCGTTCAATCGAGCGCGCTGCAGATGGCGATCAGCTTCATCGGCGTGCTGCTGTTCGCGGGCCTGACCGCCTACGACACGCAGAAGATCAAGAGCATGTATGCCTATGTCGCGGGCACGGACATGATGGGCAAGACGGTCATCATGGGCGCGCTCAGCCTGTATCTGGACTTCGTGAACATGTTCACGTTCCTGCTGAACTTCATGGGCAGCCGCGAATAGTCGCTGCTTTCAGCAAAATGAGGGAAGGGCCCGGCGGCGACGCCGGGCCTTTTTCGTTGAGAGGCGGGCGGCCCCACCAGTTCAGCGGCCAACCGCAACTCAGATCGGTCCCAAACTTATCCCCAATATCCTACTTATCCACAGGTGGATTCAGCTTTGAGCGACTCGGAAAATGGGTCACCTTCCACTTGTGCCCAGGAGCGGCGGACCGGAAACGGAAAAGACGATCCAGAGCACAAACCGCTGAAGAAGCGGCGGAAATCCGAAAGGATCGAAGCAGCTTCGTAGGCAAACGGGCAGCGACGGGGAAGAAGCGCGAGGCGGCAGCCGAACCCACTTTCCACAACGCAGTCCGGCGGGACCAGAGCTTCGGCTCACGGAACCGCGAAAGGATCGAAGCGGAGGCCGAAGGGCTGAAGTGGAGATTCGAACGGGCCCAGATCGGAGGACGCTTCGAGGGACCCGAGGGAGGAAAGGCAAGGTTCGCCTGGCCGGAACTTCCGAACGGGAGCCGTTGAAGTTCACTTCAACGGATCGCCCGAAACGGGTCCGCAGCGAAGGCGACTTCGATGCGGCGCCCAACCGGGGCCCCGGAGAAGCTTGCTTCGAAGGGACACTCCGACCGGAACCGACCGGGGCCCAAAAGGCCTCGGCCGGAACCGGACGGGGAGGAGCCAAGGCAGCGATGCCGAGGTGAAACCGGAACCCGCCCAGCGGAAGCGCCTCGCCTTAACCCAGGGCTTGGCGAATGAAGCAGGGACAGTGGGGGCTGGCAGCGATGCCAGCCCCCATTACGTTTGGGCCACTGGCCAAACCGCTAGGCCGCCAGTCCCTCGAACTGAAGCCGCGCCAGGCGCGCATAGAGTCCGCCGCGGGCCTGCAGGCTTTCATGCGTGCCTTCTTCGACAATCCGGCCCTGATCCATCACGACGATGCGGTCTGCGGTGCGCACGGTCGCGAGGCGGTGCGCGATGACGATCGTGGTGCGATCCACCACCAATCGCTCGAGCGCAGCCTGGACCAGCCGCTCCGACTCAGCGTCGAGCGCAGAGGTCGCCTCATCGAGCAGCAGCAAGGGAGCATCGCGCAGGATGGCGCGCGCGATCGCGATGCGCTGGCGCTGCCCACCGGAGAGGCGCGCTCCGCCCTCCCCCATGAAGGTGTCGAGGCCTTGCGGCAGCTTGCGCAGGAACTCCGCGGCGTTCGCCGCCTCCGCCGCCTTCCACAAAGCATCGTCGTTCGCGTCCCATCGGCCGTAGCGCAGGTTGTCGCGTGCCGAAGCGGCGAAGATCACCGTCTCCTGCGGCACGACGGCGATGCGGGCGCGGATGTCGGCCGGGTCGGCGGCGCGGAGGTCGATTCCATCGAGCCGCACCACCCCTTCTTCGGGGTCATAGAAGCGTTGGGCGAGCTGGAACAAAGTCGTCTTGCCAGCGCCAGAAGGCCCTACCACAGCCACGGTCTCGCCGGGCCGCACCTGAAGGCTGAAGTCGGCCAGCGCGCTGACTTCCGGGCGCGTGGGGTAGCGGAAATGGACGTGTTCGAAGCTGAGCGCGCCTTGCGCAGGATCGGGCAAGCGCACCGGATTAGCGGGCGCCTTGATCTCCGGCACTTCCGCCAGGAGCTCCGCGAGACGCCCAGCCGCGCCCGCACCGCGCAGCAGTTCGCCATAGACTTCGGTGAGCGCCCCGAACGCCCCCGCTACGATCGCTCCGGTGAACACGAAGGCCGCCACCGTGCCGCCCGTCAGACGTCCCGCCGCGACGTCGAGCGCCGCCTGCCACATCACCACGGTGATCGATCCGAACACGATGGAGATGATGATCGCGGTCATGACGGCCCGCAGTCGAATGCGGCGGCGCGCCGTGCCGAATGCATCCTCCACAGCCGAAGAAAAGCGCTCGCTCTCGCGAGGCTCCTGCCCGAACGCCTGCACGATCTTCATCGCCCCGAGCGTCTCCGACACGATCGCGCCCACGTCCGCCACCCTGTCCTGGCTGTAGCGGGACACGTCGCGAAGCTTGCGCCCGAGAAACACGACCGGAGCGATCACCAGCGGAATGCCGAGCAGCAGGAACGCGGTCAGCTTCGGCGCGAGCGTGAAGAGATAGACGATCCCGCCAATGCCCATGACGATGTTGCGCAGGGCTACCGACACCGTTTGGCCGACCACCATTTCGATGACGGAAGTGTCGGAGGTCAGGCGCGAGGAAATTTCCGAGGGGCGGTTTTCCTCAAAGAAGCGGGGCTCCAGCCTGAGCAAGTTGCGGTGCACGGCTGTGCGGATGTCCGCGACCACGCGCTCGCCAAGCCAGGAGACGAAGAAAAAGCGCACCGCCGTGGCCAGCGCCAGCACCATGACGATGAAGAAGAGGTAGGTGAAATGCTCGGAGACGTCACCGCCATTGGCAGCGAAGCCCTTGTCGATGACGCGGCGGAAGCCGTCCGGGATGGCCAGCGTCGCCGCCGCTGCGACCAGCAGCGCCAATGCTGCCGCCGCGATCTTTCCCGGATAGCGCACCGCATGCCGCCAGATGATGCCGAGGTTGCCGAGCTTCTTGCTGGGAGGCGCATCGGCGCTGCTGTCTGCCATGGCGGCGGGGGTTAGCAGTGCCTGCGGCCGCGCTCAATGGCGCTGCCCCGGAGCGTCAGGGGGAGCTTTTGACCGACCGGTCGGTTTATCTAGCTAAACCCGGTGTTGACGCTAATCTGCGACAGCACCATCTGGAGGTCTGATGCTCTACGACGCCTATGAAATGCAGCGCTCCCTGCTCGCCGGAGCGAGCACGCTCGCAAATATCGGCGCAGGCTGGATGCAGAACCCCGCCAATCCCTTTGCGTACAGCCATATGGGTCCGATCGTCGCCTCGGCGCTCGATGTGTTCGCCCACGCCTCCGCATCACGCGGCAAGCCGGACTTCGGGTTCGAAACGGTGATGGTGCAGGGCAAGACCGTTCCGGTCGTCGAGGAAGTGGTGCTCCGCAAGCCCTTCGGCCAGCTCAAGCGCTTTCGCCGCGAAGGCATCGAGGGCGGCCCGCGCCTCCTGATCGTCGCGCCTATGTCGGGTCATTATGCCACGTTGCTGCGCGGAACGGTTGAGCGCATGCTTCCTGGCCACGACGTCTACATCACCGACTGGCGCGATGCGAAGCTGGTGCCCACGGACGCGGGACGCTTCGATCTCGACGACTATATCGACTATCTGATCGCGTTCCTCGAGGCGATCGGGCCGGGCGCGCACATGCTCGCCGTCTGCCAGCCCTCAGTACCTTGCTACGCCGCCGCCGCGATCATGAGCGAAAACAAGCATCCGTGCCGTCCCAAGACGCTTACGATGATGGGCGGCCCGATCGACACACGCGCGGCGCCGACGGCGGTCAACACGCTTGCGACGCAGCGTCCGCACGCCTGGTTCCAGAGCAATGTCATTGCAACCGTGCCTTACACCTATCCGGGTGCAGGACGTGCAGTGTATCCCGGTTTCCTGCAGCTTGCCGGCTTCATGACCATGAACCTCGGCAATCACGTGATCAGCCATTGGGAGATGTTCAAGCATCTCGTCGATGGCGACGGCGAGAGCGCGGACGCCACCAAGGACTTCTACGCGGAATATCGCTCGGTCTGCGACATGACGGCCGAATTCTACCTTCAGACCATCGATGTGGTTTTCCAGCGCCATTCGCTGCCGAAGGGCGAGATGATGCACCGGGGCCGCCGCGTGGACCCGGCCGCGATCACCGATATTGGGATCCTTGCGATCGAGGGCGAACGCGACGACATTTCCGGCATCGGCCAGACCAAAGCGGCGCTGGATATCTCCACCAGCTTGCCCGAGGAACTGAAGCACTATCACATGGCGCCGGGCGTCGGCCATTATGGGATCTTCAACGGCAGCAAGTGGCGGGAGCGGATCGCGCCCGTAGTCGAGCGCTGGATCGCCACACACGGCAACTAACGTCCGGAACGATGCCTAAAGTGTATCCACTTTGGATGAAGACGTCCGACAGAGTTCGTGCGGACGGTGGACTGCGCATCGATCAGGCTTCTCTTGAGCATGCCTGATCTGAGGCGCTGCCCCTTCCCGCCACCCCTGGGGAGACGATCAAGCATCGGATTCCGTGGCAGAAAATCAGCCGAGCACCGGCTCTAAGCCTCCGTTTCGGAGCAGAGCGGCCCTGCAAATCCTCCGCATTGGCGGCAATCTCCAATCATGATGCAGTTTTTGGTCCCGCGGTTGGTAAGCCGCTGAACATCGCGCATGATGCGCTGGCTATGGTGGATTACGGAGCAGGTGCAGGCGCTTTGCTGCTGTGCGACAGCGCTGCGGCCGCCGAGCGGGCGCGAAATGGGGTCGAGCGAGCGGGGCTCAGGGTAGCGGATATTCATCCGATCGCGGGCGCCGTGGATCGCCTGGACCGTCAGGCGTCGGTCGATGTGGTGCTGATCGAGATCGACGAGGATCATGGTCCGGCGCTCGATAGCTTGCTCCGGCGCATCCGCACCGATGCGGAAGCGGACCGCTATGGCAGCGTTGTCAGCGTGCCTCTGCACCTCCTCGACATCATCGACGCGACAGTTGGCGCTACGGACAAGATCAGGATCCTATGCGACGGGAACGTGGCCGATCTTGCGTCGGAACTCGTGGAAGCTGCGGAACGGACCTCTCCCCAGCTTCAGGACGTAGGGAGGGGCGCCGACCGGCTGCAGCAATTGAGCGAAGAAGTGGGTCGCATCGCCAGCGCGCTCGCTGAGCTTTCGGAGGATGAAGCGCTCGCGCAGCCGAGACCCGATAAGGCGAACGGGGGCGGCGACATTGACGCTGGCAAAGTGCGGGCGATCATCCGCGCTCGCCGGCTTCGTGATCAATATTTTCGGTCGGAATTGTTCGCCGATCCGGCCTGGGACATGCTCCTCGACCTCATGGCCGCGCGGCTGGAGGGGCAGCGGGTCGCCGTCTCGAGTCTCTGCATCGCGGCCGCGGTTCCGGCCACGACGGCCTTGAGGTGGATCGAGACGCTGACCGATCACGGCCTGTTCGTGCGTGTCGCGGACCCGCAGGACGGCCGTCGCGTCTATATCGAGCTGTCGGACAAGGCCGCCGCGGCGCTGGAAAATTATCTGCGCGCGGTGCAGCGCCTGTCCCCGCTCGCCCTCTAGCCTTGCCCTCTCGCCTTCGCGATGGCAGGGGCGAACTTCCCTGAAGGGCGCTTAGCTCAGTTGGTAGAGCATCTCGTTTACACCGAGAGGGTCGGCGGTTCGAGCCCGTCAGCGCCCACCATTCTTCTCAAGTCAGCGGCTCAGATGCCGCCGGACAGCTTCATCGCCACTTCGGTGACGGAGCCCTTCACGTGAATGGTGTTGGTGCCGGCGAAGTGGATACGCGTCGTCCGCTGATCGCGCGCTTCCAGCCACGTCACTTGCGCGGCGTTGATCACCGCCTGGGTGCCATCGTGAAGCTCCACTCGTTTCAGCTGCATGCTCATTAGAGCGCGGCTTTAGCGCAGCAGCCGTTGCGGAACTCTTATCATCACAACACAGATCAGCGGGAGCGCTGTGCATCGGCCTCAGCCGATCGCTTCGAGCAGCCCTTCAAAGATCCGGCGGCCGTCGGTGCCGCCGTGGGCGGATTCGATCATGCGTTCCGGGTGGGGCATCATTCCGAGCACGTTGCCCTTGTCGTTGACGATGCCCGCAATGTCGCGTGCCGAGCCGTTCACCTCGCCCGAATAGCGGAATGCGATTCGGCCATCGCCTTCGAGGCGGTCCAGGGTGGCCTCATCGGCCGTGTAATTGCCATCGTGGTGGGCGACGGGGATACGGATTTCCTCGCCGGCATCATAGCGGCTCGTGAAGGCGGACTGGCTGTTCTCCACCTTCAGGTCCACGTCGCGGCAGACGAAGCTGATCGTGGAGTTGCGCATCAGCGCGCCGGGCAGCATCCCGGCTTCGGTGAGAATCTGGAAGCCGTTGCAGATGCCGAGCACGGAGACGCCGCGATCTGCGGCGTCCTTGACGGCTCGCATGACGGGGGAATTGGCCGCCATCGCGCCGGAGCGGAGGTAATCGCCGTAGGAGAAGCCGCCCGGGACACCAATCAGGTCAAGGCCGGAGGGAAGCTCGGTCTCCCGATGCCAGACAAGGGCCGGATCCCGACCGGTCACGTCCCGCAACGCTACGATCAGGTCGCGGTCGCAATTGGAACCGGGAAAGACGATGACGGCGCTCTTCATTGCGCGCGTTCGATCCGGAAATTCTCGATCACGGTGTTGGCGAGGAGCTTCTTGCACATGGCCTCGATGTCGGCATCGGCCACATTCTCCGCAAGATCGAGTTCGATCAGCTTGCCGGCGCGGACATCGTTGACGCCGGCAAATCCCAGACCTTCGAGCGCGTGATGGATGGCCTTGCCCTGCGGATCGAGGACGCCGTTCTTCAGCGTGACATAGACGCGGGCCTTCATCTCAGCTCCTCCGGTGCGGGTGTGGCCGCTCTATGGCGAAGGGTGCCCGCCCGGACAAGCTTCGTGCAACGGGGCAAGGCTTCACCTCCGCTTTACCTCTCTATGTCATTGATCCTGCGTCCAGGACCTTCTTGGGGAAGTCAGATCATGGTGCCATTGGCACTCGGCATGTTCATCGCGGTGTTCGTCTTCGGGGCGAGCCTGCTCGGTTGGTACGATCCCGAGGGCAAGGTGCGGCTCGGGCTGACCATGGCCTTCCTGTTCGGGGTCATCTGCGGCTATCGCACCCGCAAATAGGCTTGCTTGCGGGACGGGCGGCGCCCCCCTATTTCATGACTATGAGCGACACTCAGGACATTGCCCTTACTTCGGCCGCCGCGGCACGAGTCGCCGCGATCGCGGAGCGACAGGGCAAGCCCGCGATCCTTCGGCTGGCGGTCGAGGGCGGCGGGTGCGCCGGCTTCCAGTACCGCTTCGGGCTGGCCGAGCGGGTGGAGGGGGACGACCTCGCCACGATGCAGGACGGCGTCACCCTGGTGGTGGACGAGGTGAGCCTCGATCTGGTGCGCGGCAGCGCGGTCGATTTCGTCGAGTCGCTGGGCGGCGCTGCATTCCAGGTGAAGAACCCCAACGCTGCCTCCGGCTGCGGCTGCGGAACCAGCTTTTCGATCTGAGCCCCGGCGGCTAAGCCCGCCACCATGAAGATCGTCACCTACAATCTGAACGGCATTCGCGCGCGGCTGCCGCGGCTGGTGGAGTATCTCGCGGAGCAGAAGCCGGACGTCCTGTGCCTGCAGGAGATCAAGTGCGCGGACGATGCCTTCCCGATCAGCGACATCCGCGCGGCCGGTTATGATGGCGTTTGGCACGGGCAAAAGGGGTTCAACGGGGTTGCGATCCTCACGCCCGAGAAGCCGCCGACTTTGCGCCGGGTCGGCCTGCCGGGCGATCCGGACGACAGCCACAGCCGCTATATCGAGGCCGAGGTGGATGGGGTGGTGATCGGGTCGATCTACCTTCCCAACGGCAATCCGGTGGGCACCGAAAAGTTCGCCTACAAGCTCGCCTGGTTCGAACGGTTGCGCGAGCATGGGGTCGAGCTCCTTGCAGAGGAGCGGCCGACGGTGCTGGCGGGGGACTGGAACGTGATCCCGACCGACAGCCCGGACGACGTCTTCTCGGTGCGAGCGATGGCGCACGATGCCTTGATGCAGCCGGAAAGCCGAGCCGCCTTTCGCCGCATCCTGCACGGCGGCTGGACCGACGCGATCCGCGCCCGTTACCCTGACGGCGCCCACTATACCTTCTGGGATTATACGGCCGGCTGCTGGCAGCGCGACGCAGGCTTTCGCATCGATCATCTCCTGCTGAGCCCGCAAGCTGCGGATCGGCTGCTCGATGCCGGCGTCGACAAGGACTATCGCGGGCGGGAGAAAGCGTCCGATCACGCACCGACCTGGGTCCGACTAGAAGATTGAGTTATATACACCCGGGTTATATTGACAGTATTATCGCCCGGGTATAATGTTCCGTCATCGTGAGGAGGCTACGATGGGGACGGTGACTGCATTCATGGAAGGGCGCGTGATTGGCGCTGGAGACGTTGGCGCCGTCACGCGGCTGCTCGAAGAAGGCTACGGAGCGCGCGACCATAGCGCGATTCAGGCATTCGACGATGAGAGCGGGCGCGCCGTCGATCTTGATTTTTGGGATGCCGGTAAGTCGGCACCCGAAGTGGCGCGCGGGCGAGGGCGGCCGAAGCTGGGGGTGACATCGCGCGAGGTCACCCTGCTTCCGAGGCAGTGGGAGTGGTTGGCGGCCCAGCCCGGCGGCGCTTCGGCGATCATCCGGCGGCTGGTGGACGAAGCGCAACGCTCCGGCGCGGGCGCCGAGCGCGAGCGACGAGACGCGGCCTACCGCTTCATGCAGGCAACTTGCGGCGACCGTTTGGGCTATGAGGAGGCATTGCGGGCGCTTTACCGCGGGGAGGGGGAGCGGTTCGATACGCTCACCGCCGACTGGCCGGAAGACATACGCGCTTATATCGCCCGCTTGCTCGGCAATGGCCCAGCTGCAGCTCGCTAGCTCGGCTCGAGTCGAGCTCGAGCGGCGGTGGCTCGAGCTTACGCGCGTAGTGCTGCCCTCGCTGGCGGCCGAGCGCGGCTGGCCAGTCAGTGCGGATCATTGCTTCCAGCGGATCCTGCTCGACGCGGTGTGCGGCGGTCGCTGGTATGACAGCATTGCCGAGCGACCGGCCTACCGGGCAATCGACGAGCAACGGCTAAGCGCGGCTGTCGAGCTGGCTGAGCTGGTCGTCGGCGGAGAGGCTGATCTGGCGAGCCTGAACGCACAGTCGCTGCGCTGGCGTGGGAAGCAGCTTTAGCCGCTGGTTGGCGAGCCCTGTTGCGGGGTGGACTGCGTCTTGGGCGGGGGGACCGGATCGCCCGGCGCGTGCGGCTTGGCGCCGACCTTGCCGGCGCCGGGGGTCGGCTGAGTTTGCGGCGGGAGCGTCTCCGCCTGGGCATTGCCGCCGGCCTGGAGCGCTTCTTGCGGATTTGCACCATTGGCCGCGGCATCCTCGATCGCCTGAGCGGCTGCGGGGTCGCTCTGGGCCGCCGCTTCGTCGAGCTGCTCGGTGCTGTTGGTCGCCTGTTGCTGACCGCCGCCTCCACAAGCGGCGAGGTCGATCGCGACAAGAGCGAGAAGGGCGAGGGGGGCGGCTTTCATTGCTTGGTCCTTGGTTGTCGAGCCGCTGAACGAAGATCGGGGCATCGGGTTGCGCTTGCGTGCGCGCTCCGGCTGAGCCTCTTTATAGGCAGGTCCCCCGGACGCGTCGTCAAAGAGGCTTTTCGTAGATGCGGTAGACGCGGTTGAGGGTGCTGTCGGTGGCTTCGGCAATCGAGCGCATGCCGACATTGTCCTCCAGAATCCAGCCGATCTCGCCGCGGGTGGCATCGTAATTGGCGACGGATGCACGGCGAATATATTCGATCAGCATGAAGGCGAGCTGGCTCGCCAGGCGGGTGGATTGGAGCCGTTTGACCACGCCCATCAACGGCACGCGCACGGTGCGGACCTTCGGCTGCCTCAGCCGCCACAGCAATTTCGCCCAGCCGAACGGAAACAGCCGCCCGTCCAGGTCGCGCGTGAACTCGTTGAGGTCGGGCAGGGTGATCATGAACGCGACCGGCTCCCCCTCCACTTCGGCGATGCGGATCAGATCCTCGAACACGACCGGTTTGAGCTTCTTGCCCGCATAGGCGATCTCCTCGTCGGTCAGCGGCACGAAGCCCCAATTGTCCGACCAGGCATCGTTGAGAATGCCAAGGATCAGCGCCGCCTCCTCGTCGAACCTGGACTTTGCGACGCTGCGGATGCGGATGCGTGGGTTGCGCTCGCCGCTTGCCACGATGCGCTGCACGATCGGCGGCAGGGGCTGGGCGATGTTGAGTTCGCAGGTCATCAGGTCCTTGACGCCCTTGTAGCCGGCGGCCTCCACCCAGGCTTCATAATCTGCGCTGTTGTGCCCCATCATCACCGTTGGCGGATGATCGAAGCCTTTGACGAGCAGGCCCGGCTCGTCCCAGATCGAGAGGCTGTAAGGGCCCTGCGCCACCCGCATACGGCGGCCGCGTAGGAAATCTTCGGCCCGGCCGATCAACTCGGCGGCGACCTCGGCGTCGGCAGCCTCGAACATTCCCCAATGTCCCACGCCGGGACCGCCGCCTTGCTCGGCAGGCATGGCAAGCACCTGCTGGTCCACCTGCGCGGAGATGCGGCCGACCGGCTCACCATCCCGCTCGGCGAGAAAAAAGCGCGCCTCTGCATGCCCGAACCAAGGGTTGGTGCGCTTGTCGATGAGGCTGTGGACTTCCGTCTTGAGCGGGGGCACCCAATTGGGATCGCCCCTGTTGAGCTCGAAGGCGATGTCGACGAAAGCCTTGCGGTCCGCCGCATCTTCGACGGGGCGGACGGTCACGGAACCGGATTTGAAAGCGGGAGAGGAACTCATTCCCGCTTCGTAGCTGCTCGCTCGCAAGCTGTCACTGAGGCCGGACGGCAACCTCGCTCCGCTCGAACAACAGGGCCGGATAGCCTTTGTAATCGAGCGTGGCATATTGCCGGTAGCCGAGCTTCGCTGCGACCCGCAGCGACGGCGAGTTCGCGTAATGGATCATGCACACGGTGGGGCCGGGCTCGCGAAGAGCAAACCAGCGCAGGGCCGCCGCGGCAGCTTCCTGCGCATAGCCCTGGCCCTGCAGATCGGGCGCGATGGACCAACTGATCTCCGCGCGGCTATCGAACGGCTCGCCAAGGCCGCGCCGGAACTGGCCGAGCCCGGCTTCGCCTGCATAGCGGCCGGTCGCCTTCTCCTCGACCGCGAAAACGCCATAGCCGAGCAGGCTCCAATGGCCGGCATGGCGCAGCAGCCGCGTCCAAACCTCGTCGCTGGTCATGGGACCGCGTTCTGAATAGCGGAACATGCCCCTGTCCGACGCCATACGGTAGAAGGCGTCGAAGTCGCGCTCCTCATACCGCCGCAGGACCAGCCTTGGCGTTTCGATGCGGGGCGAAAGAATATCGTCCGGACTCGCAGCGGACGCGCCTTCCCCATTTGCGCCCCCGGGGAGGAGACGCAGAACCTGCCGGCATTGACCCGCGGCACTAAACACCGGGCTTACCCGCGGCCCCGAGCCGGACAAGCAGCCGACCCGGGGCTCTGCGGGCTTGCCAAGCAGGCTCGACTCGCTCCGTGCATGCGCCTCAGGCAACTTGCACCTGGTCGGCATTCTGGCTGCCCAGGACCGCAAGCGTGCCGCTGAACGCGCTCAGCGTCATGAGTGAGGCGGCGATTGCGAGCAAACTCCTTCGGAACATCGTCTGTCTCCATCTGCTGCGCCGACGCTGTTGCCGGTGCATTGTTGGGATAGCCGGCTCGTTCGGCGACTTCCTGAGGCCATGCTGGAATGATTCTGGAATTTACCGTTTCACGATCCTTTCAGCCTCTTCTCAGGAGCCATGCTCGAATCTGCGCCATCACCATGCTAGGCAGGCTCATCGGGGGCCTGCGCGTTTGCGGCCGCCCGACGGGGGGCTCCGCGCAGCGGAGATGGAGAGTTATGCAAGCTGGAACGGATCCGGCGCGGGTCCTCGCCTTTGGCGATTTCAAGCTCGACACGGGCGATGAGCGGCTGTGGGGGTCCGCGGGCCCGGTCAAGCTGGGTAACAAGGCCTATGGAGTGTTGCTGATGCTGGCCGAGCAGCAGGGGCGGCTGCTGACCAAGGACGCGCTCTTCTCCTCCGTGTGGGATGGAACGATCGTCAGCGAATCCGCCCTGACGTCGGTGATCAAGGAGCTGCGCCGCGCGCTGGGCGATGAATCGCGCACGCCCAAATATATCGAAAGCGTCTACGGCAGGGGCTACCGGCTCATCGCGCCGGTGAGCGGGGGCGAGCGCCCGGCAGGGCAGCCCGCGCCCTCGAGCGAACCCGAGCGACGGCCTCAGACCGAGATCGGTCGCCCGCCCTTGCTGTACGTGCCTGCGTTCGAAGCTCTGGCCCCCAGCGAAACCCGCTCGCATTTCGGCGCGGTGCTTCGCGAGGAGGTGCTGTTCGCCCTTTCCCGCTTCCGCGACATCCGCCTCGTTTCCGAGGTGGACGCTAAGGCAGGGGTCGATGGCGCGGGGTTCGGCGACCGGGATTATCAGCTTTCGGTGAAGCTGCTGCCCGAGGGCGAGGCCGTGCGCGTCTTCGCGCGCCTGTCGCGGCTTCGCTCCGGCGCGATCATTTGGGGCGAGACGCTGGAGCTGACCGGCGGCAACCTCGGTCAGCATGTCGAGGAGCTCGTGCGCAAGATCGCCGCCGCGGCGCTTCCGCGCCTGCATGACGATCTGCTCGCCAATCTTCCGGCCAAGCCGGGCGACGCCTATGAGATCTATTTCCACACCCGCCTGCGGATGCGCCGCACGGAGACGCTGGCAGAGGCCAAAGAAATCGCCACGATCTGGGAAAGGCTGATCGAGGAGCAGCCCGGCTTCATCCAGGCCTATCCGCCGCTGACCCGGCTCTACAATACGGACTTTTGCTTCAACGGCATCGGCTCGTCGGACGACGGGACGCGGGCCCGCGCCTATGAACTGGTGCACCAGGCCATCGCCGTCGACTCAACGGAGTCGAATCTCCACACGGCAAAGGGGTGGTCGCACCTTTGGGCCGGCGAGAAGTTGCTGGCGCGGGAGCATCTGCGGGAGGCGCTTTATCTCAACCCGTTCAACCAGCGGCGGCTGATCGAAGTGGCGACCGGGCTCATCTTTCTGGAAGATCTCGACCAGGCGGCGGACCTTCTCGAGCGCCGGGAGAATCTCAGTCCGCTCCCGACCGAGGCACCCCATCTGGAGCAGGGTCTGCTGCACCTCATGCGTGAGGAGTTCGAGGCGGCGGCCGAAAAGTTCGCGGTTGTCCGCCGTCATCATCCGGACGACCAGGCCCAGACCGAGCCGACCGTGATCAGCGAACTTTATGCGCTGCTTGCTGCCGCCGGATCAGGAACGCCGGACCTGGCTCACCGCTTCGAGCGCTGGCGGGCCGCAATGGCGCAGCGATGGGCGGGGCCGGAACCGCTCGATGCGGCACGACTGAAGCAGTGGGCGCTGTATCACAACCCCTTCCAGGATGAAGCGCGCCGGGCCTGGCTCACCCGGCTGCTTGACCTTGCGATCGCCGCCTGAGCGGCAATCGCCTAATTCTTGTCCTCGATATTGGCCATGCTCGAAGGCGCGGCCATGCTGTCGTTGCTGATCTCATCGCCGATATTGGCCGAGGCGGAAGGCGCGGCCATGTCCGTCGTGTCGTCCCCGATATTGGCGAAGCTCGCTGGCGCGGGCATCGACTTGAACGAAAGGCCTTCGCTCCCCTGAGGATCGAGGAACGCGCGTCCGGCCGGCTCCGCCTGCTGGAGGGTCGACTGTTCCTGCTGATCCACTTCTCCCACCACTTGGGTCCGATAATATCTGTCGCCATGTTGGACGATGAATTGCGGCTGCCCGGAAGCGCCGTCGCTGCTCGGGCCGCTAGTCCTGTCCTCAGTCACTTCTCGTCTCCTGCACAGGTGCGCGGAGGCTCAGTCCCCCGCGCGCTCAGTGTGACCCTCTTTCAACCGCGTCTCAAGATCGATTCCGCACTCCTTCGCGAGCAGGTCCACTAAGCGGGTGCGGACCATTTCCGGACGCGAGGCGGAAGGTGCGGGAGAAGCAGCGGCGCGCAGGCAGCTCTGCGCGTCGATCGTCTTCTGATCGACCTGACCGGTTTGAAGCCATGCCTTGAATTCCGGTGACGCTTTGTGCCGGTCCAGTAGGAGGGGCCAATCACGGTCGACATAATGGATCGAGCGCGCGGATCGGAGCAGGGCTCGTGCTTCAGCAGGTTGCAGGACGCGCTCTCGAAGCGCGCGGCACAGGGTTGCGCGGACGTCCACGAGTGGGACCGACATGGTTTTCCAGTCGAGCTTGGCGGGCGCGTGGACCAAAGCGACTTCGTCGTCGCCTACAATCGTGCCACGCGCATAGGCGCGGTAGATCGCGCCGATGCCGATCATTCCCTGCTTGGACATTTCGGCGGCGCGAAGGGCGCCTATGCTGCTCGCGCCGAGGACCCTCACGTCCTCCGACAACAGGATCAGGATCTCCTTGTGACGGACAGCCGGGCGATGGTCGAAATAGCCGTCGATGAGGCAGACCGTGCTGCCGGGTGTGAGATGGAGCCGCAGCAGGTCGCCGGCTTCGGCAGGGGGGCGCCACTCCACGCCGGGAAAGTCGCTGCGCGCGCTGGGCGGAAGGGATGGACCCACAAAGGCGAGGATCGTCACGCTGGCGGCCTGCGACTGCGTGTAAGGGAAGCGAGCCCTGGCACGAAGACCCTCGCGACTGCGACGCCTTTAAGGTCCCGGTCGAGGCGCTTCACGAGAAGGTTCGGATAGCCCCGCTTCGCCAATTGGTGCGCCAGAAAGGCTAGATCCGGACTGGCTCGGCGTGGCCGCCAAGTGCGGGTGCCGGGCGGCGGCCAGTCCGGGCTCTTCCGTGAGGTGACGTGCCGGCGGTAATAAGAAGGAAGTATGTCGTCCCGAACGCCCGCGATCAGCGTCAGGCGCGATTGAAGCGCCTCCGCGAAGGCCTTGAAGAGCGCTTGCTCGGGGTCCGGGTGCGCAGCGGTGCCGGAGAAGCGGCGATAGGCGGAGCCGAACTCTTCCGTGCCGCCGATGACGCACGAGAAGGTGGGGACATCGACGATTGAATCCAGTTCGAACACTTCCACGTCGATCCCGAGTTCGCGCAGCCGGTCCCGCCAGGCGCCAAACCAGTTGAAGGGCAATGTATCGAGCAACAGGGAAATCGCCGCCTTCTCGGCATGCACAAGCCGCTGCCACTCCCCGACTGCATCGCGCTCGATCAACTCCAGGAGGGCGACCCTGACGGCTTCCTCCTCACTCGCCGCAGCGCCTAAGCCGCCGCTGACCCGTTCAATTCGGCTCGGAAGGCCGGACCGGAAATCAAGCGAGACGAGCGGGTGAGGAAGGTATCGGCACGCTCCGGTGAGAAGGTCCGTGGCCTCGCACCAGGCGATGCGCTCGTCCTCGCAGGACGGCCGCGCACGATCGACGCTATAGTCGGAGATGTCGGGTGCTCGCTGCGTGGGGGGCAGATCCGAGAAGGCTGCGATCGGGCCATCGACGATGGCATGCTCGGCGCAGTGGCTCTCGATCGCTTCGCAGAGGGCGCCGATCTTGGCGGCGAGGGGCGAGGCTCCCTTGCCCTGATGGACGCTGAGTGCGCGCCCCTCCGGGCGAACGGCCTGCCAGACCGGGAGGCCGACACGATCGAGGCCAGTGATGTCGGCGAGGCGCGTGACGCCGCAGCGTTCAGCCGCCGACGACACCAGCTTGAAGAACGCGTCAGGCGCAAGCGCCCTTTGCGGTTCGGGGGGACCAGGTGCCATGAGCGGCACCTGAGCGGATCAGCCCTCGCCGCGCTTGCGCGGGTGGCTGGTGGCGACGCCGCCGGACAGGCGCGCGACGTGGGGCCACTTCTCGGCGACTTCCGGCGTGTAGCCAAGATTGAACACCGTCGTGCTCTTCTCCGGTCGCTCGGGGCGATCGTAGAAGGTGCCGAACAGCTTGTCCCAGAAGAAGGTCGTGATCCCGAAATTGCCGGTCTCGTCGTGGAAATGGTGCGCCATGTGACGCTTCTTCATCTCCGCCAGCCACTTCGACTTGGGCTTGTAAGCGAGGTGCTGGATGCAGTGGCAGAATTCGTAGAAGCAGGTGGTGAGGAGGCCGGTCGCAAATGCGATGCAGGCGCCGCCGAATCCGCCGATCAGATAGCCGAGCGGAGCCGTCGCGAGCGCGATCGTCGGCAGCGTCGTGTGAAGCGCGCCGAACAGCACCTCGAGATGGTTCGGATCCTGGTGGTGATCGTAATGGATGCGCTTCCAGGTCGAAGCGAGAAGCGGCATCTTGAACATCCAGCGGCTGTGCAGCACCCAGCGGTGGAGCACATACCAGACGAGCGGGTAGACGAGGGCAGAGACGCCGACGGCAACGAGCGTGGGCACCAGCGGAGCCGGCCGCCATGCGTAGAGGCCAATCGCGACCAGGCTCAGCAGCATATAAGCGACAATCGCCGGGTAGCTGATGTAAGCGACCCACAGCTCCTTGAGCGTCATCTTGTCCAGATGATGCGAGCGATTCCAGAATCCCGGACGCGTCGTTTGAGCGATCTTCACGGCTAACCCTTTGGTTTTGCTACACACCAGGCGTGGCATTCCCCTTGCCACCCTATGTATGTCCCCGTCATGAATTCGCAATAAGGCAGATTTTGGGCCGAGCGGCTAGATGAGGCGCAGACGCCGCGCCATTCCGCCGAGCGCCTCGCGGTCAGGGCGGTCGAGGCCGAAGCGAAGCGTAAGCCAGCTGGTCACCGCCCACAGCGTAAGGACCGAGACGAAGCGGGAGGGTCCAGAGGTGACGGATTCGGCGAGCGCCATCAGCGCCACCCCGCCAAGCGCAATAGCGAGGCCCTGGAAGAGCTTGCGGTCGAACGGCGAGAGGCGATCAGAGATGCGCAGCTCCAGCGTAGCGGCATAAGCGATGACGATCGTCGCGGCGCCGACCGCGATCGCCATTCCAGTGGCCCCGTGGTTCGGGACGAGGAAGGCAACGAGGAGAGCGCCCAAAGCTACGCCCAACAGGCTGTTAAAAAGCGGGAGGAGGCGGTGGCCGGCCATTTCGACGATCGGCGTGGCAGGCCCGACGATCGCCTCGACGGCACGGGCGGTGACGAGGAGGATGAGAGGGACGACCGCAGCCTGCGCTTCCGCCCGGTAGACGCTCAATATGTCCGCGCTGGCGAAGATGAGCAGGCCGGAGAGCGGAATGACGAGCGCGGTCGAGACTCGGCTCGCGAAGCGATAGATGGGCGCGATCTCGGCGCGGTCGGCATGCGCCTGAGCCGAGGAGAGCGGCGCCATCACATATTGAAAGGCTTGGCGAACAATGAGCGGCACGGTCGAGAGCTTGCGGGCGATCTCGAACAGGCCGGCGGCGACGGCTCCGCGCGTGCCGGGCAGCATCAGGTTGAGGACGACCGGGGGAGCATCGATGAGGAGCCGGCGTGCCAGCGCGGCGGGAAGGAGGGCTGCTCCAGTGATCACCATGGTGCGGGGAAGGGCGGCGGGCACGGGTGCGCGCAGGATGCGGCGCAGATCATAATAGCGAGCCAGGAGCGGCAGGCAGAGCAGGGCGGTCAGCAACAGCGAACTCAGATGCGCGGCGACCAGCCCGAGATTGCCGGCGCCGAGCGCGAAGAAGGCGAGGGCGAAGAGAATCCGGGCGGTCTGCTCCCACAGGATCCGCAGGCGGATTTCAGGCCCGAAGGCGCGGCGCGCGCGCGCGGCCGAGGTCGCGACTTCGACGAAGACCCAAAGCGGCAAGGCCGGAGCGAAGAGCGCGATCGCAGTGGCGAGCGTGGCGCGGTCCTCCGGCGCGGCGGAGAGATAGGGGGCGATCTGCTCGGCGAAGAGGGCGATCAGTATCGCCACGAGAACGGCCGGGATGCCGGCGATCAGGAGCGCGAGCTTGACGGCGGCGTGGGCGCGATCCTCGTCATCGGCCGTCGGCACCACGCGCTGGAGGGCGGCCGTCATCGACAGGTCGACGATGTTCGAGACGAGGTTGATGGCGCCCCAGAGCACCACATAGAGACCGTAGGTGGCGAGCCCGTACAGCCAGATGAAGAGCGGTTGAGCGACGGCTTCGATGAGAGCGCCCAGGCGAGCGAGCCCCGCGAGACCCGCGCCTCTTGCGACATCGCCGCGCGTCACGGCGGCTGGCGGGTCGATCACTCTTCGGTGCGGACCAGGACGGTCTCGCCGATCAGGAGGAAGAGGACAAACGGCGCCCAAGCGGCGAGGAGCGGGGGGTAAGCGCCGAAATTGCCCATTGCGAGGGCGAAATTGTCAGCGACGAAATAGGCGAAGCCGAGCGCCATCCCGATCACGGCGCGAAGGAAGAGCTGGCCGGAGCGGGCGAGGCCGAAGGCCGCGACGGCGGCGAGGAGCGGCATCAGCACCGCGGAGAGCGGCCCCGAGAATTTGTGCCACAGGCCGGCCTTGAGCGGTCCGGTCGGGCGGCCGGCGGCCTCCATCTGCTCGATCGAGTCCCTGAGCTGGGCGACATCCTGTTCGTCGGGATCGACGTTGGCGAGCGTGAATTGGGTCGGATCGACGCCGCGGCCGACGATTAGGTTGGCAGCGGATCGTTCCGTCGTGGTGGAGACGTCGAAGACGGTCGCGCCTTCGAGCTGCCAGCCGTTTGCGCTCGGCCGGGCCGCCCTTGCTTCGATCACCGTTTCGAGCGTGCCGCCGCTACGATCGTAAACAGTGACCCCGCGAAGACGGGTGCCGGCGCCGCGGCCGCTGACGACACGGGCGAAAATGAGGTCGTCCTGGTGCCGAACCCAGACATTGTTCGATGTGCCGCTCTCGCGCGGGATCGGGCCGTAATCGACCGCCTGCCAGGCCGAGAGCTGGGCCGTGGCGCGAGTTACGACCGTCTCCTGGAAGACGAAGCTCAGGGCCGCGATGAGGAGACTGGCGAGCATCAGCGGCGCGATGATCTGGTGAGCGGAGATGCCGGCCGCCTTCATGCTCACGACCTCGCTGTTCTGGTTGAGCGTGGCCAGCGTGATCAGCGTTCCGAGCAGCACCGAAAAGGGCAGGAAGCGCGCGACGAGCTGCGGGATGCGCAGCGCCACATATTGCCAGAGCTGGGCATCGCCATTGCCGGCCACGCGCAGGATCTTGCCGGATTCGCCGAGGAGGTCGAGCGTCTGGAGCACCACGACCAGCGCGGCCAGCACCGCGAGGCTGCGCAGCACGAACAGCTTCGCCATGTACAGCGCGATGCGCTTAGACGGGAAGAAGTCCAGATTGACCATCAGGCGGGGAGGGGCTCGCGGCGGCGGAGCCTCAGGATGCGGCCGATCGCCTTGCTGGTCTTCGAGAATGCCCGTTCCAGCGCACCGATCGGCTGCCCGCCAGGCTTGTGCGCGAGCGTCCAGTACATACGCAGGATGAGCGCCGCGAAGAGAATGAACGGCACCCACAAGGCAAGCACGGGATCGAGCCGGTCCTGCGCCGCCATCTGCTCGGCATATTGATTGACCTTGTGATAGGTCACCACCATCACGATCGACAGGAAGATGCCAAGGCCGGACGTGCTTCGCTTCGGCGGCACCGCGAGCGCGACCGCGAGCAGCGGCAGCAGCGCCATCATCGCGACCTCGACCATTCGGAAGTGGAAGTTCGCCCGAACGGAATCGCGCAGCGCTTCGGGTGCCTGGTCGGAACGGCCCAGCCGGATCAACTCGGGCAGGGTGAATTCGTCATTGCCATCGCCGCGGCCGCGAAACGCCTCGATGGTGGGGAGATCGATGGGTAGGTCCTGCTGCTCGAAGCTTAGCACCCGCGGCACCTTGTAGCCGGGCGCATCGTGCACGAGCCGGCCGCGCGTCAGGCGCAGCACGATCGTGTCCTCGTCGCGGCTGGCCAGGAAGGTGCCGAGATCGGCGGTGGCGGCGACCGAGCGGCCGTCCGCCGTTTCGCCGCGCACGAAGACGTCGTGAAGGTGGCGACCCTCGTCGTCGCTTCGCTCGACCCGCAAGGTCATGCGCCGGCCAAGGCGGTTGAACTCGCCGACCTTGATCGATGCCCCGAGCGCGCCGGAGCGAAGCTCGAAGCGAAGCCCTTCATAGGCGTAGCGGGCATAAGGCTGGACGAAGCCGACGATCGCGAGGTTCAGCGCCATCAGCGCGATGGCATACATGTAGGGAACGCGGAGCAGGCGTCCGTAGCCGAGGCCGACACCGCGCAGGGAATCGAGCTCCGATGACAGCGCCAGCCGCCGGAAGGCGAGAAGGATTCCGAGCATCAGCCCGATCGGAATGCCGAGCGCCATATATTCGGGGATCATGTTGGCGAGCATCTGCCAGACGATGTTCACTGGCCCGCCTTCGCTGACCACGAAGTCGAACAGGCGCAGCATCTTGTCGAGCAGCAGCAGCATCGCCGCGAGCACAAGGGTCGCGACCAGCGGCACGAAGATCAGCTTCGCCACATATCGGTCGGTGAGTGTGGCGATGTTCAACTTTGGACGCCTCATGACCACAATTTGGCCGCAACAGGGGGGCATTTGGGCGGAAACGGGGGCGTGGACAACCGCGCCCATGTCCGGTTCCGGATGTGGGTTTAGCTTCCAGGAGTTGAAAGGTCATGTTGAAACTGTTCGTGTCGACCGGAGCCGCCGCGCTGGCGCTCGCGGCCAGCGCGGCTCCGGCCCAGGCCGCACTTGGCCCCGATGCGCCGTCGTGCCGCGCGGGCGGGAGCAATCCGGCCGTTCTGGTCAACGTTACCGGGTTCAAGCACCGGAACGGCAAGCTTCGCGTGCAGCTTTACGGCAGCAATCCCGCCGACTTTCTCGCCAAGGGCAAGAAGGTGAGGCGCATCGACTTGCCCGTGACGGGTTCGGGCCCGATGCGGGTCTGCGTCGCAGTGCCGCGCACGGGCAATTATGCGGTTGCGGTTCGCCACGATGCGGACGGCAACGGCAAATCGGGCTGGAATGATGGCGGCGGCTTTTCCCGCAATCCCAAGATCTCGCTGATGGATCTGAAGCCCAGCTATCAAGAAGTGGCGATCCCCGTCGGCAAGGGCGTGAAGCCCGTCGACGTGGTGTTGAACTACCGCAGCGGCCTCTCGATCGGTCCGGTCAAGTAAGCAATGGCTCGGGTCGCGCTCCTCTCCAACCCGCGATCCACCGGGAACAGGTCACTGCTTCCGAGGGTAAGGAGCTTTTGCGCCGAGCATAAGGACATCTTCCACTATGAGGTGGAGCATGTCGATCAGATCAGCCAGGCGCTGAAGACCATCGCCAGGGTGAAGCCAAAGGTGCTGGTGATCAACGGCGGCGACGGCACCGTGCAGGCGGCGCTGACCGAGCTCTATCATGGCGGCCATTTCGGAGCGAAGCCGCCGCCGGTGGCGGTGCTTCCCAACGGCAAGACCAACCTCATCGCGCTCGATCTCGGCGCAGCCGGCGATCCGATCGCTGCGCTGGAGCGGGTGCTCGAGCTCGCGCGCACCGATCTGGTCCCACACATCGTGTCGCGCGAGCTGATCTCGCTGTCGCACGGCGCCGCGGGCGGCAAGCCCGTGCTCGGCATGTTCCTGGGCGGCGCCGGGCTCGCGGACACGATCCTCTTCTGCCGGCACAAAATCTATCCGCTCGGACTGCCCAACGGGTTCGCCCATGTGTTGACTGTGGTCGCCACGCTCGTCTCGCTGCTTCTGGGCGTCAAGGCGGCGTTCCTGCCGCCCAAGCCCTCGCCGGTAAAAATTTCAGTGTTGAAGCAAGGCCAGCTTCAGGGGCTGTTTTCGCTTCTGCTCGTAACGACGCTTCATCGCCTGCTGCTGAACGGCCAGGTGCGAACCGCGGGCGTTCAGGCGGGCGCGCTGCAGCTGATCGTCGTCGAGCGCAGCCCTGTGGCTCTTTTCCGCGGGATCGTTGCGGCGATGCTGGGCCGGCTCGGCTCCAGCCGCACGCCTGGCGTTCACCTCGAATGGGGCGACGAGATCCGGATCGAGGGGGAGCATTCGAACGTGATCCTCGACGGCGAGCTGTTCGAGGCCAATGTCGACCGCCCGATCGTTCTGAAGCCGACTGCGCCGGTGCCATTCCTGAGGCTTGCGGCCTGATCTTGCCGAAACTTCGGGGGACCGCGCCCCAATGATCCACGATTTCGCTGTCGCATGAGTTCGCTGTCCCAACTGGTCGCTGAGGAGCTTGGGCGCCCCGTCGATCCGCGCGTGAGTGACATGTCTCAGGCGATCGCCGCGCAGCATGGCGCTGCCGCACGGGCGGTGCTGTTCTACGGGTCGTGCCTGCGCTCGAGCGAACTCGAGGGGCAGATGCTCGATTTCTACCTGATCGTGTCGAGCTACCCCGCCGCATATGGAAAGAGCTGGCTCGCGCCTGCGAACCGGCTGATCCCGCCAAATGTTTTTCCGTTCGAGCACAAGGGATTGGCCGCCAAATATGCGGTGCTGAGCGAAACCGACTTTTTCCAGCTCAATGGACCCAAGACGCTGTCCGTGTCGGTCTGGGCGCGTTTTGCACAACCATCCCGGCTGGTGTGGGCGGCGGACGAGCGTGCGGCAGCGGTGTGCGTGGACTCAGTCGCACGGGCGGCGCCGACTCTGCTGGCGGCGGCGCGGCCGATGGTGCCGGACGAACTCTCCGATCCGCTGCAGCTTTGGCGGGAGGCGTTCGCGCTGACCTATTCGGCGGAGCTCAGGGCTGAGCGGGGCGGCCGCGCCGCTTCCGTGGTGGACTCCGATCCTGAACGTTATCGCCGCTTCACCGGCCCCGCCATTGAGGCAGCATCGCTCGGCACACTAGGCGACGGCGGCCTGCTCCGGCTTGAGCCGGTGAGCCAGCGCCATCGGACTTCGGCCTCGGCACTCTGGGCGCGGCGGCGGCGGGCTGGGAAGATGCTCTCAGTGCTGCGGCTCATGAAGGCGAGCGGGACCTATGCGGGCGGGATCGACTACCTGGCCTGGAAAATAAACCGGCACGCCGGGACGGCCGTCGAGATCAAGCCTTGGCAGGGACGCTGGCCGCTGGTCGGCGCGCTCATTCTGCTGCCTCGCTTGTTGAAGCGGGGCGCGATTCGCTGACGCGGCGGGAGAGGACCTTCTCCACCGCATCGGCGAGGGCGGAGACGGTGAATGGCTTTCGCAGGAGATCGTAGCCGGTCAGCTCCTCGGCCTCACCGGCTTCGCCGACGAAGCCTGTGACGAAGAGCACGGAGACTTCCGGATAGCGATCGGCGACGATGCGGATGAGTTCGGGACCGGTCATTTCCGGCATCATGACGTCGGTAATGACGAGCTCGATCTCCGGCATGGCCTCAAGGATCCGGAGCGCCTCACGCCCGCTCGCGCAGGGGATCGGGTGATAGCCGAGTTCGTCGAGCGAGCCGACAGTGGAGCGGCTGACGCGGGGATCGTCTTCGACCACCAGAATGGTCGCGCCCGCTGATGCGGACTCGAGACCCCTCTGCTGCGCGGGGCGGTCGATGGGGCGGTCTGCGCCCGCATCGGACGTGCGGAGCGACCTTGGCAGGTAGATGGAGACAGTGGTCCCGACGTCCAGCGCGGACTCGATCGTGACGTCGCCGCCGGACTGCCGCGCGAAGCCGAAGATCTGGCTGAGCCCGAGCCCGGTGCCCTTGCCGACCGGCTTAGTGGTGAAAAAGGGCTCGAACACGCGATCGAGCAGCTCGGGTGAGATTCCGGAGCCTGTGTCGGCGATGCTGATCCGCACATATTCGCCGGCTTCCATTTCGCCTTGCCGACGGGACAAGGTGACATTGTGCACGGTGATGCCGACCTCACCTTCGCCGTCCATCGCGTCGCGGGCGTTGACGCAGAGGTTGAGGATTGCGTTCTCAAGCTGGTTGCCGTCCGCCCAGACCTGCCAGGGCTCGGGCGGGAAACGCGTCTGGACCGTGATGCGCTCGCCCAATGCGCGGTCGATCAACTCGAGCATGCCTTGAACGAGCTCCGCCGGGGCAATCGCTTGCGGGAGCAGCGCTTCGGAGCGGGCAAAGGCGAGGAGGCGGCGGGTGAGGGCGGCGGCGCGGGTGGCGCCTTCCATCGCATTGTCGAGGTGGAACTCGACCTCCTTCTTGGGCCCGCGCAGCTTGCGCCGGGCCAGGTCGAGGCCCCCGACGATCACGGCGAGCATATTGTTGAAATCGTGGGCGATACCGCCGGTAAGCTGGCCGACGGCCTCCATCTTCTGGACCTGTCGGAGCTGCGCCTCCGCGGCCTCGCGCTCGGCGGCCTCGGTGCGCAGCCGCTCATTGGCTTCGCGAAGCTCGCGAGTTCGGTCTTGAACCGCCTGGTCGAGAGCGGCGGCGCGGCTTGCCTCGCTCTCGGCCTCTTCGCGGGCGATCACGCGCTCGGTGATCAGCCGATAGGCAACCAGGCCGAGCACGATCGCGCCGAGGCCGATCAGCACGCCGAACCAGCCGAGCCAATTGGTATATTTATCGGCGCGTTCGTCGAAACGACGGGTTTCGGCCATGCGCTCGCGCAGCTTCTCGCGCTCAGCCGCCGCGATCCCGTCGAGCGACTTGCGCAGGGCGGGCCCGCTCTCGGACAGGCCCGCCTGGTAGAACAAGGGAACGCCCCCGCTCTCGCGCTTCGCGACTGCGCTCGTGGCGGCAGCGGCGAATTCCCGCCCGCGCTCGTCGAACTGCCGCTGCAGCCCGTCGATCCGCCGGGTCTGGTCCGCGTCCTTACGGAGCAGCCGGCGCAGCTGGGCGATTTGATATCCGGCCGAGCGCCACTGGCTGTAGTAAAGGCGCCCCGTCTGTGGATCCTCGTCGAGGACAAAGCGGGCGAGGGTGGATTCCGCACGTGCGATCTGGCCGTCAACCGTTCGGGTGAGCAGCATCACATCATAGGTGTGGCGCTCCCAGGCGAGCGCCTCGTCGCGCGCGCGGTTGGAGAACGCGACCATCGCGATGAGGCCGACGAGAAGAAGGGTGGCGAGGATCGCGCCGGCACCCGCCCAGCCGCGCCGCCAGGAACTGCCGGAGGACTGCTCCGGTTCGGCGTCCAATACATCATCCGCCATCGCGAGAGTCCTAGAGGAAGGCGCGATTTGTGGAAAGTCTCTTGGTTCCGATCCCGAATTCGCTCCGTCGCGTCAGGCGATGCAGCCGGTCGCGCGTCCTGCGGTCGCGAACATGCCTAAGATCTGTTCGACCTCCTCCGACGTGTGGTCCGCGCACAGCGAGCAGCGGAGCAGATACATGCCGGCCGGGGTTGCCGGCGGGCGGGCCATGTTCACGTAAACGCCCTGCTCGAGCAGGCCCTGCCACATGCGCACGGTGGTGTCCTGATCGGGGAGCAGGATGGCGATGATCGCCGACTGCGCCTCGGGCGTGGCGATGTTGAAGCCGAGATCGCGCAGGCCCTTGTGGAGCTTGCGGCTGTTTTCCCAGAGGTGAGCGCGCTTCTCGCCCGCATGCATCAGCTTGCGGATCGAGGTGGCGGCGGTCGCGACCACCGACGGCGGAAGCGAGGCGGTGAAGACATAGGGGCGGCAGACGAGCCGCAGCACCTCGAACTTCGGGTGATTGGACACGATGAAGCCGCCCACCGTGCCGACCGATTTGGAGAAGGTGCCGACGACGAAATCCACGTCGTCCGCGACACCCGCTTCCTCGAACACGCCGCGGCCGTTCTCGCCGAAGAAGCCCATGCCGTGCGCCTCGTCGACGACGATCATCGCCCCGTGGCGCTTGGCGACCTCCACCATCTCCTTCAGCGGAGCGATGTCGCCGAGCATCGAATAGACGCCCTCCAGCACGACCAGGCGCCCGCCTTCCTTGGGCAGGCGGCCGAGCCGCTTGTCCAAATCCTCGACGCTGTTGTGGCGGAAGCGCACGATTTGCGCGGTGCCGAGCGCGCAGCCATCATAAATGGAGGCGTGGCTGTCGGCGTCGAGGATGATGTAATCCTCCTTGCCCGCGATCGTCGACATAAGGCCGAGATTGGCCTGGTAGCCGGTCGAGAAGACCATCGCGTAGCGGGTGCCGTAGAACTCCTTCAGCGCCTCCTCGCACTCGCGGTGACCCTGGTAGGTGCCGTTGAGAACGCGGCTGCCGGTGGTGCCGGAGCCGAATTCGTCGAGCGCCTGCTTGCCCGCCGCGACCACGTCTGGGTCGAAGGTCATCCCCATATAATTGTAGGTGCCTAGGAGGATGGTCTCCTTGCCGTTGACGATCGCGCGGGTGGGGGAAAGCACCTTTTCCATCACCAGCCCAAAAGGATCGCGCACGCCGGTGGCAAGCAGCGCCTCGCGCTCCTGTATCAGCGGATCGAACTTGGAGAAGAGATCGCGGCCGTGGGAGGGGCCGATCGCCGTCTCGTCCGCGGGATCGTAGGGCGTGCGCGCGGCTTCGGTCATCCGTCGTTCCGCAGGTTCTCGACCGCGTCGACGAGCTGGCCGACGCTCTCGATTTCAGCCTGCATGTTCATGGTGATCAGGATGTCGAACTCGTCCTCGACGGAGGCGACGAAGTCCATCACGATCAGGCTGTCCCATTCGAGGTCGCCGGCGAAGGTGGTCGCCTCCTTGAGCTCGATGTCCTTCTTGTTGAAGGGTTCGATCAGCTCGGCCACTTTGGCGAAAGTCTCTTCTCTGTCGGTCATGGCAGCCCTTTATGGTCCGGCCTCTGCTCTGCCAAGCGATTAGGGCCGCAATGCGGCTCCGCCGGGGCGGCCATCGAAGCCCAAGGGCGGGCCGAAGGTCGTCGATGAATTGGGGGGCGAGACGCTTCGGCCCTGACCGAAAGGCTGGGTCGGCACATGCGGCTGGCAATGCGTTCGCATGCCGTAACGAGTCCGGCCATATGTGGTTTTTACGGTATTCGGGGAGCGAACCGGTCCTGTGTCGGGGCGGCGGACGAATTTCAACCCGCTACCGTAACGGTTAACCGATTTTCGTCATCCGGCGGATTCCAAGAGCGAGCGACCGAGCTAGTCCTTTGCCTGCGCGATGTGTTGCGCGGTCGTTCGGAGCGGCCCGATGGCTTGGAGGCACGGTATGACCGTTGATGTGGATGGACTGCGACGCGCCCGTGCCCTGGAGGCATATGAAGCGATCCCCTCGCTTGATCATCATGGTGAGCTGACGAGGCTGATCCTTGCCGAGGTGTCGCTGCTCACAGAAAAGTACCGGCATGTCCGGCGGCACGAGGTTCCGCATATCCAGGAGATTGCCGGGCTGCTCGATGTCCTATGGCAGGAGGTCGAGATGGAGCTTGCCGTGCCGGCCTACCCGGTGTCCTGACGAGATCAAGGACGTCCGTTGGGCCGCCTGCAGAACAATGCTGGCGGAGAGGGAGGGATTCGAACCCTCGGTACGGTTGCCCGCACAACGGTTTTCGAGACCGCCGCATTCGACCACTCTGCCACCTCTCCGCACGAGGTCGGGGCGAGCAACAGCGGCCCC